>NZ_QHJN01000344.1:0-2222 GCF_003947565.1 Actinomadura sp. WAC 06369
GCGGCGGCTCCGTGAACCACCGCCTGCGGGTGTCCGCTGCGCCCGGTGCGGCCCGGACCGAACGTCTCCGGTTTCAGGACCTCACGAACTCAGCCGTTGTCGGTGTCGTCGGGACGGTCCTGTTCCGGGACCTCGTCTCCGAGCGGCTCCTCGACGGACTCTCCCGCGGGCTCCTCGTGCCGCGGCTGCTCCGGTTCGAGGAACACCACGGGCGCCTGGGGGACGTCCTCGTCCGGCACCGCGGATTCCTCCGGGGTGGCGGGCTTGAACTCGATGTCGGTCGGCGCCGCGGGCTCGGCCGCGGCTTCGACCGTCTCGACCTCCGTCTCCTCTTCCTCGGTGTCGAGGATGAGGAGCCCGTCCAGCTCGGCGTACCGCTCGGCCGCGTCGGTCTCGCCTTCGCGGTCGGCGGCCGCCGCCCGCGCGAACCACTCGATGGCCTCTTCCGCACGGTTCGCCTCCGCAAGAGCGTCCGCGTAGGCGTAGAAGAGCCGCGCCGACCACGGCCGGAGCCTCCGATCCCGCAGCTCCGGGACCTGCAGCGCGACCACGGCCGCGTCGTACTGCCCGAGGTCCCGACGGACCCCCGACTCGACGATCCGCAGCTCGATGCGCCCCATCGGGTCGAGCCGCTCGGCCTCCGGCGACTTCACCAGGTCGAGCGCGCGTTCCGGACGTCCGAGCCCGCGCTCGCAGTCGACCATCACGGGCAGGTACGAGTCGTCGCCCGCGCCGAGCCGGCGCGCGGCCCGCAGCTCGGCGAGCGCCTCCGCCCACTCCCCGGCGTGGTACGCCGCGATGCCGGCCGCTTCCCGGACGATCCCGACCCGGGACGCGAGCCGCCGCGCGGCCTTCGCGTGCCGGTACGACAGCTCCGGATCGTCCTCGGCGAGTTGTCCGGCCATCACGAGGTGACGCGCCACCCGGCCCGCGAGATCCTTCGGCAGGCTCCGCAGCCCGCGGCGCGCGTCCGCGTCCAGCTCCTCGCCCGTGACCTCGTCCGGCAGCAGCGGGTCGTCGTGCGTCGGCGCAGGCTTCTCACGCTCGAAGCGCTCCCGCGGCGGCCGCCGGTCCGAGTCGTGCGGGCGTCCGGGGCCTCGGCCCTTGAACGTCCTGTCGCGGTCACCCGGACGCCCGTCCCGCGAGAACTTGCCGGGACGACGCTCATCACGCGCCCCACGCCGATCATCGCGGGGTCCCCGCCGATCATCACGCGGACCGCGCCGGTCATCCCGGGGGCCACGCCGGTCACGGTCCTGGAAGCGGCGCTCCCCCGGGCCGCCGGCGCGGGGACCCCGCGCGTCGCGGCCCTCACCGTCGCGAGGACGCTCGCGCCGTTCGCCGGGGCGGCCGCCGAACTTACCGTCACGTCGCGGACCGCCCTGACGGTCGTCCCGCTCGAACCTTCCAGGGCGCCGTTCGCCCCTGCCCTCGCCGGAGCCCGGGCGCCGGTCGTCCGAACGCTTGAACGGACGATCGGACCGCCGATCGTCCCGCCCTTTCGAGCCGGCACCGGCCCGCCGGTCGCCCGGTCCCTTGTACGGGCGATCGGACCGCTCACCGTTCCGTCCTCGGGGACCGCCGCCGGAACCCGGCCTGTCACCGGCACGCTTGAACGGACGGTCGGGCCGGCGTTCCTCACGATCCCCACGGGCCGCGCCGGGACGCCCCCGTCCCTGCTGCGGCTTCCCGGACCGGCCGCCGCCGGGCCCTCCACGCGCGTTGCCCCCGCGACGGCCGGGCGTGTTCCGCCCGCCGTTGTTCCCCCGCCGCCCGCGGTTGTCGTCGCTGCGGCCGTCCTCTTCCGCGCTCATCACGTCCGTCACTGTTCTTGATGGTGGTCCACTTGACCCTTGCAGCCTACTTTGGCGGGGCCGGACATGCGTCGAGGGCCGCCCCAGAAAACGGGGCGACCCTCGACCAAGAAAGGTCCGGCGGCGTCCTACTCTCCCACACAGTCTCCCATGCAGTACCATCGGCGCTGAAAGGCTTAACTACCGGGTTCGGAATGGGACCGGGTGTTTCCCTCTCGCCATAACCACCGAACGACCAACCCACAGCACCCAAAAGTGCCGGGAAACTCATCGTCCGAGCGGACAGCTCGAAAATTCACTTATCAAAACGGGTTCCCGTTTGTTTTCCAGGAACCACACAGGGACGCGAACAAACACACAGCGAGATGCTTTGAACGTTCAGTGTGTTCAAGCCACTCGGCCTATTAG
>NZ_QHJN01000345.1:0-2008 GCF_003947565.1 Actinomadura sp. WAC 06369
GGCGCGGACGTCCCGGCGGGACGCGCGGACCGGCCCCGCCGGTGCGGGGGCCGGTCCGCGCGGCGGGCGCGCGTCAGGCGTCGCGGCGCTTGAGCAGGTACGCGGCGGCCGCCAGCAGCGCGGCCGTGACGACGCGGAACACCGCCAGGCCCGGCGCGAGCGCCCGCAGCTTCCGGGGGTGCAGGACGGCCGCGGCGACCTTCCGGGCGTTGTCGTCGACCTCGAGGGACGCGACCATCTCGTCCATGTAGGCGCGGAACGACGCCAGGTCGGGCGGCTGCGCCTCCGCCGGGCAGCCCAGCACCTCGGCGACGACCCGCGCCTGCCGGTAGTACTCCTCGGCCTGCCCGGCGTCCGGGCGTCCGGGCCGGCCCAGCCGCTCGTGGAGGTACAGCGCCGAGTCGATCAGCGTCGCGTTCACCCACAGCTGCAGGCCGGGGTCGTTGCCGGAGTACCCCTCGCCGCGGACGGACGTGTGGATGCCGCGGACCTTCGCGGCGATCCGCGCGACCTCCTCGGGCGTCCCGAAGGAGACGACCAGCAGGAAGTCGAGGGTGCCGAACAGCCGCGCCAGCGGCCGGTCGGCGAAGTCGCTGTGCTCGGCGACGCCGCGCGCCACGCCGGGATGCGCGAGCTGCATGAGCAGCGCGCGGCCCGCGCCGAGCCCGACGATCGGCTCGGCGCCGAACGCGCGCAGCACGTCCCGGTCGGCGAGGCGGTCGGCGAGGTGGGCGGCGAGGTCGGCGGCGGCGCCGGTGCCCGCGGCGCCGGGCGGCGACGGGTCCGCGGGGGCCTGGGGGGACGGGATCGGCGGTGTGGGCACGGGGGGCCTCCCGGACGGTCGGCGGCCGGATCCTGGTGCCCCGCATCCTCACCCATTATTGACGTCCCGTCAATAATGGGTGCGGGCCGCGCCGCCGGCGCCCGGTGCCTACTGCGCAGGTCGGAGGCGGGGTCGACCTGAGAAGGAGGCCGCTGGACATTCCGTGCCGATAGGGTCTTTACGGTCACCGAATGTCACGACGACCCCCTGGACTCCTGCATGATCGAGGCCAAGAACCTCACCAAACGCTACGGCGCGAAAGTTGCCGTCCATGATCTCTCCTTCACGGTGGAGCCCGGCCGGGTGACCGGCTTCCTCGGGCCGAACGGCGCCGGCAAGTCGACGACGATGCGGATGCTGCTCGGCCTCGACCGGCCCACCGGCGGCGAGGCCCGCATCGCCGGACGGCACTACAGCAAGCTGCCCGCCCCGATGCGGACCGTCGGCGCGCTCCTGGAGGCGCGGGCCGTCCATACCGGCCGCAGCGCCCGCAACCACCTGCTGTGCCTCGCGCAGACCCAGGGCCTCCCGGCCAAGCGGGTCGACGAGGTGCTGGAACTGGTCGGCCTCACCGACGTCGCCGGGCGGCGGGCGCAGGGCTTCTCCCTCGGCATGGGGCAGCGGCTCGGCATCGCCGCGGCGGTCCTCGGCGACCCCGAGGTGCTCATCCTGGACGAGCCGGTCAACGGCCTCGACCCCGAGGGCGTCGTCTGGATCCGCCAGCTGATGCAGCGGTTCGCCGCCGGCGGCCGGACGGTGTTCGTGTCCAGCCACCTCATGAACGAGATGGCCGTCACCGCCGACCACCTCATCGTCATCGGCCGCGGCCGCCTCATCGCCGACTGCTCCACCGAGGAGTTCATCGAGCGCAGCACCGACAAGACGGTCGTCGTCCGCACCCCCGACGCCGACCGGCTCACCGGCGTCCTGTCCGGCGAGGGCGGCAAGGTCACCGCCGCGGACGACGGCGCGCTGACCGTCGCGAACCTCGAGGCCGCCCGGATCGGCGAGCTCGCCGCCGCCGAGGGCCTCGTCCTGCACGAGCTCACCCCCCGGCGCGGCTCCCTCGAGGACGCCTTCATGGAGCTCACCCGCGACACCGTCGAATACGGGACGTCCGCCGCCGCCGCGCCCGCCGGCGCGCCCGCCGTCCCCGCGAAGGAGGAGACCCGATGACCGCCGCCC
>NZ_QHJN01000346.1:0-1997 GCF_003947565.1 Actinomadura sp. WAC 06369
GCCCCCACCCTCACAAGCCCGGCGCCCTGCTCACCTCTTTGCCGCAAACCGCACCCGCACTGGCAGTACCACCGACTGCGACGCTCGTTGCCGCCATGGCGGTTACTGCCAGGTGCGGGACGGCGCTCGGCTGCCGCGTTCGCGCGCCGCCCCACGAAGCCGAGGCTCCCAACTCAAGGGGCGCGAGGCGCAGGGCCGTGCACCGGACCCCGACCGCGGTGTCGGGCCAGTGGGGCAGCGCCGTCGCCGTTCGTCCGGCAACCAGACCGCTGGCGCGGGAGCGGGCCCAAGCGCGCTGGCGTGCGGGCCGAGGGGAGCTGTATCCGGCGACCCGGCCGACGTCGCCCGGCCGCCGGGGCCCTTCGCCGCGGCGCCACGACCGGCCGCGCATAGCAACCACCGCCGACCGGGGCGCTCGCCCCCGAACCGCCCTGCTGCCGCGACGAACCGCCCTGCTGCCGCGACCACGGGTGGCTCCGCGCTCCACAGCATGTCGCCAGACGCGCATCCGGGCGTACACGCACTGGGGGCGCGGTGGGGCGCGAGGGGGCCAGAGCGCGGAGACATAAGGGCGACCCCTCACGGAGTGCGTGCATCCGGGCACGCGGACGTCCTGGTCGCACGGCAGGGGGTCGAGGAGGCCGGGGCGCGCGGGGACATGAGCGCGACCCTTGCGAGTGCGTGCATCCGGGTGCGTGGACGTCTTGGGGGCTCAGTGGGGGGCGAGGGGGCCAAGGCGCAGGCACGTGAGCGCGACCCTCGCGCCGTGTTGGGCCGCCACGCTGCCTGGATTGCCGCCCGTCGACTGCCATGCCGAGTCGTTGCCGTGCCGGTCGGCGCTTGGTCGGGTGTGGTCGAAAGGCTGGGCGGCGCGAGGCCGGGTTTGTGGATGTTGGCCGGCGTGGCGCTGCGTCGACTGCCGCGCTGGCTGTTGCCATGGCGGCTGTTGCCCTGCGGCGGCCGGGGCCATGCTGGCTGGCTGCTTCTGTCGGTCGGGTCGCCGAATTTCGAGATGGCGCGGTTCGCTGAGCCCGGTGCCCCGGTGCCCCGGTGCCCCGGTGCCCCGGTGCCCCGGTGCCCGGCGCTCTGGCGCTCTGGCGCCCTGCGCTGCGGGGGCGGTTGGAGGTGTGTACCGCGCTGAACGTGCCCCTGGGCCGTCTGTGCTTGGTCAGGTGCGGCGGGCGGTGGAGCGGCGGTTGGGGCGTCGGCGGACGGGCGGGGGCGTGATGGCGGCGTAGAGGAGGTCGTGAGCCTGGATTCTGGACATCGTCGGCAGGCTGGCGGGCAGGGTCGCCTCCGTCGGAGGGACGGCCACCAGACCACCGGCGGTGATGGTCGCGCGGTCGCCGGTCCAGGGGCCCAGCAGGATCGCAGACACCCCGCCTCGTTGGATGTCCAGGATTTCGTGGATCCGGTCGGTCTCGCCCGCGCAGTCGGCGACGAGGAGCAGCCGGGGGATAGGGGGTTTGCCGGCGTTCCGGCGGATCGTCAGCTCGGTTTCGAGATAGGCCAGGGCGGCGTCGAGATTCCCGGGGATGAACAGTTCGGACATGTCGTCGTCAAGGAATTCGTCTTCGTCGAGGCCGAACATGCGGGTGACGTCCGGGCGCGGGATCACGATCAGGGACGGGTGTTGCGTTCCGAGGGCGGCGAGGGTCAGCACGCGGGCCGTTGCCAGGGCTCCCGGGCCCGCGAGTCCCACGGTGCCGACGGCGAACGGGTCGACCGGCGGCCGGTGCCGGAGCGCCGGTGATGGCGACGGGTTCGGGGATGCGGGGGAGGAGAAGCGGCGTCGCAACGGGTAGCAGATCGCGGCGACGACCGGGAGAAGGAGGAGGAGCAACGCCGTCGCCACGGTGGCGGTGGTGGCGTGGGAGCGGGCGGCCGGTGGAGGTGTGTCCGAGTCCGGATGTGCCGCAGATGTGACGTCTGCCGCGTTGGTGTGGGAGGTGAGGAAGTATCGAGGCGGTACCAGGGCGGCCTGGAGGGGTGGTGGG
>NZ_QHJN01000347.1:0-1983 GCF_003947565.1 Actinomadura sp. WAC 06369
CGGGGGAGACGCGCCGCCGAAGTGCGGCGGCGCGGGGGAGGCGGTGGCGGCGGACGCGTCCGCCTCCCCGCCGGTCTCCCGGGTGTCTTCAGGTCCAGACATAAGCAGAGAGGGTATTCAAACCGGTCACTTTTGGAGGGGCTTGCCTTCGGTTTCCCTGTAGTGCAGGGCCAGCGCGAGGTTGCTGCCCCTGTAGATCTCGTCCCCGAAGACCCGGACGGTGCCGTGGTGGCGCTTCGAGATGGTCTTGCCGTTGGGGCGCTGCACCCAGGTCATCACGAGGTAGTGGCCGCGCGCCCGGGCGGTGCCGAGCGCGACGCCCTTGCCGTTCGTCTTCGTGATGCCCTTGCCGGGGAGCGCCAGCAGGTACGCGTCGTCGGCCGTCGCGGCCTTCTCGGCGGCCTCCGCGTGCGCCTCGGACTTCAGGTTGAGGACGCCCAGCGTCCCGATGAGCGCGCCGCCGCTGATGGCGTAGGTGGCGCGGAGGGCCTGGGTGCAGCCGCCCTTCGCGACGGCCGTGTCCAGCTTGGCGCCGCCGACGATGCCGGTGCACTTCTTCTCGCTGTGCCAGGCCGTCCGCGCGTACTTGTGGTCGTTCACCTCGAACTCGCCGTTGCCGAAGACCTCCTTGAGCGTCAGCGGCGCGGGCCGGTCGGCCGCGGCCGGGGCGCCGGAGTCGCCGCCGAGCGTCGACGAGAGCGCGACGCCGCCGCCGACGAGGACGATCCCGGCGCCGACGATCGCGCCGATGACGAGCGGACGCCGCCGCCGCGGGCGGTCGTCGTCGGAGCGGTCGTCGTCGAAGCGGTCGTCGTAGGGGCCGTCGTCGTAGCGGTCGTCGTAGCGGCCGGGCCCGGGGCCGAACTCGCGCTCGCGGCCGAACGCGGGGCCGTCCGGGACGCCCGGGGGCGGGAGGCCGCCGCCCTGGTCGTACGGCCCCGGGGGGCCGTCGAACGGACGGTCGTCTCCGGGACCGTACGGCGACTGCGGCGGCCGCGGCGTGCGGCCGCCGGGATTGCCTTGATCACCCGGGTAACCCATGGCCTGGACCCTACCGAACCCCGGACGGGTCACTTCCAGCCGAAGTTCTGGGTCCACAGCTTGCCGTCCGGGCCGTCGACCATGCCGACGCCGATCGCCCGGAGGTCGCAGTTCAGGATGTTGCGGCGGTGCCCCGGGCTGTCCATCCAGCCGCGCACGACGGCCTCGGCGCTGCCGTAGCCCTTGGCGATGTTCTCCGCGCCGGGACTGGAGTAGCCGGCGGCCTCCATGCGGTCCCAGGGCGTGTCGCCGTTCTGGGACGTGTGGCTGAAGTAACCGTTGGCGGCCATGTCGGCGGAGTGCCGCTCGGCCGCGGCCATGAGCCGCTCGTCGGTCCGCAGCGGACCGCACCCGGCGGTGGCGCGCTCGTCGTTCGTGAGGCCGATCACGGCGCGCTCGACGGACGACGCGCCGGTCGTCCGGTACGTCGGCGCGCCACCGCCCGACGAACCGCCCGACCCGCCGGAACCGCCGGAGCCGCCGGGGGAGGACGACCGGGCGGGCGTGTCCGCGGTCTTCGCGGGACGCGACGTCGACGGCTTCGGCGTCGGGCTCGGCGGGGCGCTCATGGTCTTGAGCGGCGGCGGCTCCTCCGTCGCGGACGGCACCGCCGCGTTCGCGGGGGCGTCCGGGGACGGCGCGTCCGCGGGCGCGGACGGGTCGGGCGCGGGCCGGTCCTCGGGCAGCGCGTCGGCCGCGGCGGTCCGTTCGGGACCCTGCGCGGGCAGGACGAGCCGGTCGAGCGCGACGCCGGTGCCGATCGCGAGGGCGGAGGCGGCGACGGTCGCGCCGACGGTGACGACCGTCCGCAGGCGGCGGCGTGGCCGCTTGGGCGGGCGGCCGCCGGGCGGCGCCGGGCGCGGGCGCCCGGCGGCGACGAGCGTGTCCCCGGCGGGTCCGGGACGGCCGGGACGGGGCGGCGGCGCGGCGCCGGGACGGGGG
>NZ_QHJN01000348.1:0-1974 GCF_003947565.1 Actinomadura sp. WAC 06369
TCGCCCTCCCAGACGCACTGCACATCCTGCGGGGAGGGGGCATGGCCGTGCGGTCGCTGATCGCGGTCGCGGTGCTCGGCGCCGCGCCGGCCGTCGTGGGGTGCGGCGAACCGGAGGCGCGGACGGTCGGCGATCCGGCGCCGGGCGAGCCGAGGCTCGGCGACCGGACGGTGCGGGCCGGGGAGGAGTTCACCCTCGCGCCCGGAAAGGCGGCGCGGACGGCCGACGGGTTCGCCGTCCGCTTCACCGGCGTCCCTCAGGACGGCCGGTGCCCGCAGGAGGTGCAGTGCGTCTGGGAGGGCGACGCGACGGTGGCCGTCGAACTCACCGCCGCGCGCACGGCGCCCGTCACGCGGGAGCTGCACACCAGCCGGCGGTTCGCCGCCGAGGCGACCGCCGGCGGGCGGACGGTGCGCCTGCTGGACCTGGCCCCCGCGGCGCGGCGGGACGGGGTGCCCGCCGCGGAGTACCGGGCCCGGATGGTGATCCGCTGATCAGGCCCCGGCGTCGAAGGCGGCCGGGTCGGGACCGACGCGGGACCCCTTCTCCAGCTCGCCGATCCGCTTCATCTCGTCCGCGGTCAGCTCGAAGCCGAAGACGTCGATGTTCTCGGCGATGCGGGACGGCGTCACCGACTTCGGGATGACGACGTTGCCGAGCTGCAGGCTCCACCGCAGCGCGACCTGCGCGGGCGTGCGGCCGTGCGCGCGGCCGATGTCGGCGAGCGCCGGGTCGTCCAGCAGGCCCTGCCCCTGCCCGAGCGGCGCCCACGCCTCGGTGCGGATGCCGTGCTCGGCGTGGAAGGCGCGCAGGCCCGGCTGCTGCAGGTAGGGGTGCAGCTCGATCTGGTTGACCGCCGGGACGACGTCGGTCTCGTCCACGATGTGCCGCAGCGTCTCGACGGTGAAGTTCGAGACGCCGATCGAGCGGGCGCGCCCGTCCCGCCGCAGCTCCTCGAACGCGCGCCACGTCTCCAGGTACGTCCCGCGCCGCGGCATCGGCCAGTGGATCAGGTACAGGTCGACGTAGTCGAGGCCGAGGCGCTCCAGGCTCGCGTCGAAGGCGCGCAGCGCGCTGTCGCGCCCCTGGTCGCTGTTCCACAGCTTGGTGGTGACGAACAGCTCCTCGCGCGGGACGCCCGACGCGCGCAGCGCCCGTCCCGTCCCGCGCTCGTTCCGGTAGACGGCGGCCGTGTCGATGCTGCGGTAGCCGTTCTCCAGCGCCGTCGTCACGGCCTGCTCGGCCTCGTCGTCGGGCACCTGGAAGACGCCGAAGCCGAGCTGCGGCATGGCGCGGCCGTCGATGAGGTCCACGTTCGGTACGGTCACGGTTCCGTCCCCCTCTGGCGTGCACGTGCGCCGGCATCGTGCCCGGTGGACGGCGTCCGAATCGGGTGCGATGCCCGCGATGGCGGAAACCTTGATCTTATCCGCGCCCGGACGGCCCCCGCCGGTCCCGGGCCCGTCAGCCGACCGTCAGCAGCGTCTTGCCGACGACCGCGCGCGCCTCGATCGCGGCGTGCGCCTCGGCGGCGCGCTCGAGCGGGAACGTGCGGCCGACGACCGGCGCGAGCCGCCCGGCGGCGGCCTCGGCCAGGGCGCGCTCCGCCCGCTCCCGGCCGCCCGCCCGCAGTTCCATGAGCTGCTCCAGGCCGATGACGGTGACGCCGCGGCGGGCCGCCTCGTCCGGCGGGATCCGGGTGGGCGCTCCCCCGGCCGCCCCGTGCACGGAGAACCGGCCGCCCGCCGCGGTCGCGCCGAACGCCGCCCGGCCGATCGCGCCGCCCACGCCGTCGAACACCACGTCGGCCCCGCCGCCGGTCAGCTCGACGACGCGCTCCGCCCAGCCGTCACGGGTGTAGTCGACCGCGGCCGCGCCCCGCTCCCGGACCGCCGCGGCCTTGCGCTCCCCGCCCACCGCCCCGACGACGCGGGCCCCGGCGGCGAGCGCGAGCCCGACCAGCAGGCTCCCCAC
>NZ_QHJN01000349.1:0-1952 GCF_003947565.1 Actinomadura sp. WAC 06369
CTGCCGGACGGCGTCGCGCCCGCCCGCCCCGACGCCGTCCGGCAGCACCTCGCGTTCCTCGGCGAAGCCGGCGACCAGGTCGGCGGCTCCCTCGACCACCTCCAGGCCGCCCGCGCCCTCGCCGCCGCCGTCGTCCCCCGGCTCGCCGACTTCGCCGCCGTCGAACTCCTCGACGTCGTCGCCGACTCCGCCGGCCCCGCCGCCGACATCGCCGACACCGTCCGCGTCCGCCGCGTCGGCGTCGTCCACAACGACGACCCCGGCCGGTGGGACGAGATCGCCCCCGAAGGCGAGATCCTCCGGCTGCCGCCCGGCACGGCCTGCCTCCAGGCCATGCGCACCGGCCGCACCGTCCACCTGCCCCGCGTCGACAAGGCGTGCGCCGACCGGCTCGCCGCGCCCTTCACCGACCGCGACCTGCGCCCCCTCTACACCGGACGCGCGCTGGTGATCGTCCCGCTGATCGCCCGCGGCCGCGCCCTCGGCAACATCAAGCTGCTCCGCAAACCCGACCGCCCCGGCTTCGACGACGTCGACCTCGCCCTCCTCGGCGAACTCGCCCGCCGCGGCGCGCTCTGCATCGACAACGGGCGCCTCTACCGCCGCGAGGTCCACGTCGCCCAGGAACTCCAGCGCAGCATGCTCCCCGACGACCCGCCCGACGTCGCCGGCGCGCGCGTCCGCTACCGGTACCGGCCCGCCGGGCAGGCCGCCCAGGTCGGCGGCGACTGGTTCGACGCCATCCCGCTCCCCGGCTGCCGGCTCGGCATCGTCGTCGGCGACGTCATGGGGCACGGCCTCACCTCCGCCGCGATCATGGGCCAGCTCCGCACCGCCGTCCGCACCCTCGCCGGCGAGGACACCCGCCCCGGCCGCCTCCTCCGCCAGCTCGACGGCCTCGCCCGCCGCCTCGGCGAGGACTACCTCGCCACCTGCCTCTACGCCATCTACGACCCCGTCGCCCGCACCTGCACCCTCGCGAACGCCGGGCACGTCCCGCCCGTCCTCGTCGGCCCCGACGGCGAGAGCCGCGTCCTCGACCTCCCCGAAGGCGTCCCCATCGGCGTCGGCGGCGCCCCCTTCGAAGCCGTCCAGATCCCCGTCGAGGACGGCTCCCGCCTCGTCCTCTGCACCGACGGGCTGCTCGAACGCCGCGACCGCGACCTCGACCAGGGCCTCCGCGAGCTCCGCCGCCACCTCGCCGCCGCGCCCCCCGACCTCGACGCCGCCTGCGACGCCGTCCTCGCCGGCCTCGGCAGCGACAACCCCGTCGACGACGTCGCCCTCGTCGCCGTCGGCTTCGACGGGATCCCGCCCGCCGACGTCGCCGCGTGGGACCTCGAACCCGAACCGTCCATGGTCCGCTGGGCGCGCGCGCAGGTCGCCGACCGGCTCGCCGCCTGGAAGCTCGACGCCCTCACCCCCACGATCCAGCTCCTCGCCAGCGAACTCGCCACCAACGCGCTCCTGCACGGCGCCGGAGCCGTCCGCCTCCGCCTCGTCCGGGGGCGCGCCCTCGTCTGCGAGGTCTACGACGACGGCGCCGACCTCCCGCACCTGCGCACGGCCGCCGCCACCGACGAGACCGGCCGCGGCCTCCAGCTCGTCAGCCACCTCGCCGGCCGCTGGGGCACCCACCGCACCGCGCACGGCAAGGTCGTCTGGTTCGAGCACGACCTATAGGGAACCGTCACCCCCGCGCCAGATCATTTCCGGCGCCCGCTCCGTTCAGATCGAAAGGTGGGCGAACAACTGACGCTGCCGGTCCCGGAGACCCTCGAAGCCGTCTACGCCGTCGCCTCCACCGCACCGGTCACCGCCGACCTCGCCCGCACCGAGATCGCCCGCCGCATCGAACCGCCCCTGCGCGACCTCACCCTCGGCATGCTCGACAGCCCCATGGTCACCCTCGACCAGCGCCCCGCCGCCGACTGGCCCCCGCTCCCCACCGA
>NZ_QHJN01000350.1:0-1899 GCF_003947565.1 Actinomadura sp. WAC 06369
TGCTCGCCGAGTCCGGCTACGAGGCCGCGACGACGAACCGGATCGCGGCGGCGGGGAGCAGGACGGTCGCGCCGACGACGGCCGCGGCGACGACGGCGACGCCCGCGTAGGCGAACGACGCGAGGAACGGGAACGGGAAGACGAGCAGGACGGCGAGGGCCGCGGCGACCGTGGCGCCGCTGAACAGGACCGTCCGTCCGGCGCCCCGGACGGTCGCGACGACCGCCTCCCGCACGTCGTCGCCGCCTCCGTCGCGGGCGGCGAGTTCCTCCCGGAAGCGGAAGATCATGAACAGCCCGTAGTCGACGCCGAGGCCGATGCCCATGACGAGGGCGATGTTGGACGCGAACGTGGAGATCTCGGTGAAGGCGAGCGGGATCCGCAGCAGGGCGAGGGAGCCGAGGACGGCGAACAGGCCGGTGGCGAGGGTGACGAGCGCGGCGGCGAACCGCCGGTAGACGAGCCAGAGCAGCAGCAGCGTCAGCGGCAGGATGATCAGTTCGGCGCGGACGAAGTCGGCGCGGGCCTGCTCCATGACCGTGCGGAACACCTCGTCGCCGCCGCCGACGGTCACCTCGACGGCCGCGTCCGTGCGGGTGAGGTCGGCCGCGAGGTCGGGCAGGACGCCCGTCCGGACGTGGTCGGCGTCGCCCGGCACCCACGCGAGGACGAGCGCGTGCCGCGCGTCCTCGCTGCGGAGCGTCTCGGTGCCGCCGCGGCTCCAGTAGGACCAGGCGTCGCCGACGCCGTCGCGGGCGGCGAGCTCGGCGGTCAGCGCCCGTCCGGCGGCCGCGGCGGCGGGGTCGTCGACGGTGCCGGTGCGGGCCGTGACGAGGAGCGCGACGTTGGGGCTGCCGGTGCCGTGGTCGCGGGCGAGGGCGTCGCGGGCGCGCATCGACTCGGAGCCGGGCGCCTCGAAGCGGTTGAGCGACAGGGCGCCGATCGTGCCGGCGCCGACGATGCCGACGAGGACGAGCGCGACGGCGCCGAGCGCGCTGATCAGCCGGGGCCTTCGGGTGACGAACCGGCCGAGGCCGTGCGGTGTGGACACGTGCTCCCCCAGGGGCGACGATGATCACGGCGGTCATATACGAGCGGGTACTCGTAATTACCGCCGGATAATACGAGCGGATGCTCGTATTTGCAATACTCGACGGGTCGCGGGCGGTACGGCGGGAGGACGGCGATGGACGGGGACGGCGGGTCCGGGGCGGGCGCGCGGCCGGTGCGGCGGCAGGCGCGCGGGGAGCGCCGCATCGCGCAGATCCTGGACGCGGCCGCCGGGGTGCTCGCCGAGTCCGGCTACGAGGCCGCGACGACGAACCGGATCGCGGCGGCGGCGGGCATCTCGCCCGGCTCGCTCTACCAGTTCTTCCCGAACAAGGAGGCCATCGCGAGGGCCCTCGCCGACCGGTTCGCGGCGGGGATGGGCGGCGCCCACCGCAGCGCGTTCGAGGCCGCCGACCCGGCCGCGGTGCCGCTCGCGGAGCTGATCGACGGGATCGTCGACCCGCTGATGGCCTTCAACCTCGCCAACCCGGGCTTCAAGGCGCTGTTCGCGCGCCCCGACATGCCGGCCGAGCTCTCCGCCGCCACGCGTCCGATCCAGGACGCGGTGCTCGGACGCGTCGCCGGCATCCTCGCCGCGCGCGCGCCGGGCCTCCCGGAGGACGACCGGACGCGCGGCGCGCGCGTCCTGATCCAGGTGTTCAAGGCGCTCGTCCCCCTGGTGGCGGAGGCCGCGTCGCAGGACGAGCGGGACGCGCTGATGGCCGAGCTGAAGCGCGTCCTCGCCGGGTACATGACCACCCTCGAAGCCCGCGGCGCCGCCCGGACCGGCGGCGCCTGACGGCCGCCGTCAGGCGTCGGCCGCGGGGATCCCCTACCGGCCCGGGAAGC
>NZ_QHJN01000351.1:0-1890 GCF_003947565.1 Actinomadura sp. WAC 06369
CGCGCGCGCGCCAGCGCCAGCCTCACCTCAGGAGACGCCACCGGCGCGGTGCTCAGCGCGGCCGCCAGGTCGCCCGGGTCGCGGGCCGTCAGGCCCGCGAGGAACGCCGACGCCGGGTCCGCCGCCGCGAGCCGGACGCGCGCCAGCCCGAACGCCGCGCTCACGTGCGTCGGGTCGGTCCGCCACACCGTCTCGTAGTAGGGCCCGGCGGACGCCGCGTCGCCCCGGCACTCGTGGCAGAACGCCAGCGCCAGCTTCGGCGCCTGCTCCCCCGGCATCAGGTCGTACAGGCCGTTGAACGCGCGCGCCGCCGCCGCCGCGTCGCCGCCCGCCAACGCCCGCACCCCCCGGTACCAGTCGACCCGCCAGTCGCCCGGCCGCTCCGCCTCGATCTCGTCGAGCAGCGCCGCCGCGCCGTCCGGGTCGCCCAGCCCGATCCGCGCGCGCGCCAGCGCCAGCCTCACCTCAGGAGACGCCACCGGCGCGGTGCTCAGCGCGGCCGCCAGGTCGCCCGGGTCGCGGGCCGTCAGGCCCGCGAGGAACGCCGACGCCGGATCCGCCGCCGGGACCAGCGGGGCGGGCAGCGCCGCTGCCGCCGCGGCCGGCTCCGGCACCCGCAGCACCCGCGCGGGCGCCGCACCGCCCGGCCGCGCCGCCTCCACCTCCGCGCCCGCCGTGTACTGCTCGGGCCCGAACATCGACGACGGCGCCGGGCGCGGCCGTCCGTCCTCCGCCGACAGCACCTCCCGGAGCACCCCGGTCAGCTGGTCCGCCATCTCCGCCGCGCTCCGGAACCGGCGGGACGGGTCCGGGTGCGTCGCGCGCCGCAGCACCCGGTGGTATGAGTCGTACCGCTCGAACAGCGGCACCTCGCGGCGCGGCGGCAGGCTCCGCAGGTGCCGCGCCGTGTACCCGCGGAACGGGAAGCTCAGCACCGCCAGCGTCCGGCCCACCGTGTAGAGGTCCGACGCGACCGACGGGCCCCGCGACGCCACCTCCGGCGCCTGGTAGCCCGGCGTGCCGAACACCGGCCCGTCCGCGTCCGACATCCGCCGCACCCCGCCGAGGTCGATCAGCTTCAGCTGCTCCTCCGACTGGATCGCGTTGTCGGGCTTGAAGTCGCAGTACAGCAGCCCCACCCCGTGCAGGTAGCCGAGCGCGCTCAGCACCTCCAGCCCGTACGCGATCACCTGCCCGAGCGGCAGCGCCGCGTTCTCGCCCTCCGCGTCGCGGCGGCTCAGCAGGATGTCCTTCAGCGACCGGCCCCCCACGTACTCCATCACGATGTAGCCGGAGTCGCCGTGCCGCACGAAGTTGTAAATCTTGACGATGTTGGGGTGCTCGACCTCCGCGAGGAACGCCCGCTCGGCCGCCGCCGCCGCGAGCGAATCCGCGTCCCCGGCGTCCAGCAGACCCTTCAGCACCACCCACCGGCCGCTCACGTTGTGGTCGCGCGCCAGGTACACCCAGCCGAGCCCGCCGTGCGCCAGGCAGCCCAGCACCTCGTACTGCCCGCCGAGCAGATCCCCGGGGCGCAGCTTCGGCGTGAACGAGAACGCGTGCCCGCAGCGCGCGCAGAACCCCTCCGTGCGCCCCGGGCGCCCGTCGCGGCTCCGCCCCACCTGCTCCCCGCACCGGCTGCAGAACCGCCGGCCCCCCGGCCTGCTCCGCCGGGGGCCCCGCGCCGGGCACCCCAACCCGGCCCCGCCGGGCGCCAGGCAGCCCAGCCCCTCGTACGGCCCGCCGAGCAGACCCCCGGGGCGCAGCTTCGGCGTGAACGAGGACGCGTGCCCGCACCGCGCCCAGAACCCCCCCGTGCGCCCCGGGCCCCCGTCGCGGCTCCGCCCCACCTGCTCCCCGCACCGGCTGCAGAACCGCCGGCTCTCCGGC
>NZ_QHJN01000352.1:0-1844 GCF_003947565.1 Actinomadura sp. WAC 06369
GTGGACGCCGTCCGGCGGCTACCGCCCGGTGGACGTCGCGATGAGGACGGCGGTGCGGCTGCCGCCCTGTGGACGTCGTCCCGCGGCTACTGCCCGGTGGAGGTGGCCATGGAGGCGCCGCCGCGGCTGTCCCTGCGGGCGCCGCCATGAGGACGGCGCCGTGGCCGCCGTCCTGTGGAAGCTGCTCTGTGGCTTCGGCGCCATGGGGGGGACGCCGCAGGGGCTGCCGTGGGCGCGGGCCGGGCGTAGGGCGCGAGCGAGGCCGCACGGGGGCCGTCCGGCCGTTGGCGGCTGCGGCCGCGTGAGCGAGGACCGGGGCGGACGGCTCGCCCCGACGCCGGGTCGTTCCATCGCCTTGCGGCGTTGCAGGGGCGCCACAGGGCGGGCTCGGGGGCGGGGTTCGGTGGGTGGTAGGCATGTGCGGATGGACGCACTGTTGCCGCTCGCCGGGATGCGCATCGTCGAGATCTCCAGCTTCGTCGCCGCGCCGCTGGGCGGGATGACGCTCGCGCAGCTCGGCGCCGAGGTCATCCGGGTGGACCAGGTCGGCGGCGGGCCCGACATCGACCGGTGGCCGCTGGCGCCGTCCGGGCGCAGCCTGTACTGGGCGGGGCTCAACAAGGGGAAGCGGTCGGTCACCGTGGACCTGCGGTCCGCCGAGGGGCGCGGCGTCGCGGCGCGGCTCGCGGCCGAGTGCGGGACCGTGCTGACGAACGCGCCGCCGCGCGGCGGCCTCGCCCCCGGCGACCTGGCGGCGCGGCGGCCCGACCTCGTGCACGTCCAGCTCGTGGGGCGGCGGGACGGGGGCACCGCGGTCGACTACACGGTGAACGCGGCGTCCGGATTCCCGGCGATCACCGGGCGGGACGGCGCGCCGGTGAACCACGCGCTGCCGGTGTGGGACGTCGTCTGCGGGCTCTACCTGGCGGCGGGGCTGCTCGCGGCGGAGCGGCACCGGCTGCGGACGGGCGAGGGCTCCCGGCTGCGGGTCGCCCTCGACGACGTCGCGCTGGCGACCGCCGGGAACCTGGGGTACCTCGCGGAGGCGCAGCTCGGGGCGCCGCGCGAGCGGCTCGGCAACCACCTGTTCGGCGAGTTCGGGCGCGACTTCGCGACCGCGGACGGGCGCGTCATGCTCGCCGTGGTCACCGGGCGGCAGTGGCGCGACCTCGTCGCCGCGACCGGCCTCGGGGACGTCGTGGCGGCGCTCGAGCGGGCGCTGCGGGCGGACTTCGGGACGGCCGGGGACCGGTACCGGCACCGGGAGGCGGTCGGCGGCGTCCTCGCCTCGTGGTTCGGGGCGCGGACGTGCGCGGAGATCGCGGACGCACTGGAAGGCACGTCCGTCCTGTGGTCGCGGTACCGGGACTTCGGGGAGGTGGCGCGGGACCTGGACGGGCGGCCGCTCATGGGCGAGCTCGACCAGCCCGGCGTCGGCCCGCACCTGGCGCCCGGCTCCCCGCTGGTGTTCGGCGGGCAGGCCCCGCCCGTCCCCGCGCCGGCCCTCGGCGAGCACACCGCCGAGGTCCTGCGGGACGTCCTCGGGATGACCGGCGACGAGGCGGCCGACCTGCGGGCCCGGGGCGTCGCGGGAGAGCCCTGACCTCTCTCCAGGACGGAGAGGGCGGTGCCCGCCGGGTTCTTGACCTACGCGATGGGCGGCCCTCCGGAAGATCCCCTTGTCATCGGTGACGCCGCCGCAGTGCTCGGACCGGACGCCCGCTCCTTCGTCGGGTGTGCGCGCCGGTGGCGGCCCCGGAACTTCCCGCACGGCTTTTGTGGGCATATGAGATTGTTAGGGGAGCGAAGTAAGGAGGGGCGGACGTGGCGGCGCGGGGCGGGCG
>NZ_QHJN01000353.1:0-1832 GCF_003947565.1 Actinomadura sp. WAC 06369
CCACCGGGGACCTGGAGGAGCTGCCCGCCGGGCTTGCCGACCGGCTGCTGTCGCGGGTCGAGCGGCTGCCGCCGGACTCGCGCCCCGGCGTGCGGGTCGCGGCGGTCGGCCTGCGCCCGGGGGACGCGGGGCTGGTGTGGCGGGGGGGCTCCCTCCCGGGGGGCACCCCCTCCCGCGGCGGCGGCGCTCGGCGCGGCGGCCGTCGCGGGCGGCGGCGGTGGCGGCGGCGCGGGCGCGGTCGGCGTCGGCGCCGGCCGGCAGCCGGAAGGAGACGCCGCCGCGGGCGGCGGCGCCCGCGAGGTCGGCGAGGGTGCCGTGCGGGCCGCGCAGCAGGGCGTCCCAGACGGGGAGCGCGACGCCGTGCTCGAGGCCGACCTGGTCGCGGACGGCGTCGGCGAGGTGGTTGGCCCAGGGGCGGCCGCCGTCGTCGGCGCCGGCGAGGCCGGCGAGGCGCAGCACGGCGCGCTCGACCGAAACGGTCGTGTGGGCGCGGGCCATCGCGATGATCGGCTCGGCGGCGCGGGCGGCCAGCCGGCGGGCGGTGCGGACCGCCTCGGGATCGAGGTCGAGCTTTCCGTGCGGCGCCATCGCCGTCTCCCCTCACGCCGCCGCCCCTCCCGGGTCGGCCGAACAATCATCCTTCACTTCGCGCGGTCTACGGAAGATCTTCCGTTATCGGAACCGAAATCCGCAAGATGTCCGAGAGATTCCGGTTCGTGGCCCCGACCTCGCCGCGCCGCTCCCCTACACCTTCCCGCCGCGCGGCGGAACCCCACGCCGCCCGCGACCGCCTTCCCCGGCCGACACCGCTCCCTTGCCCGACCGGACGGACACCTGACTTCCGCGTGACCATTCCGACGACTTTTCGGAACCCCCTCCACAGACACTCAACGTGACCTTAAAATCACGCCCAGTGTCGGCGGTTCCGCGTCCGGGCCGCCTCCGACCCGAACCCGTGGAGGGGCATGATCGTCTATTTCGCGGCGGCCGCCTGCGCCGTCGGTACGGTCGCCGTCGCGAGCGCGCTGGTCCGGCGCACGCGCCGCGCCGCCGACGACGCGTCCCCCGACGGCGCGACCGTCTCGCACGCCGGGGCCATGCTGTCGGCGCTGTTCCTGCTCGCGTTCGCCATCGCCGTCATCGTGCCCTGGACGACCGCCGACGCGGCCCGCGCCGGCACCTACGCCGAGACGCAGGCCATCGCCGAGACCTACTGGGCCGCGTCCCGCCTGCCCGACGACCAGCGCACCGCCGTCCGCAGCGGCCTGCGCGCCTACGTCGACACCGTCCGCGGCACCGAGTGGGAGCTCATGGCCGACGGGCGGCTCGCCCCCGCCGGGTGGACGCTGCTGGACCGCGTCCGCCGCGACGTCATCGCGCTCGAGGCCGACGACGACGAGCTCCGCGAGGCCCGCGCCGCCGTCCTCGACAACATCGGCCAGATCGCCGCCGCGCGCAACCAGCGCGCCATGGACGCCCGCACCACGCCGCCCGCCGGTCTCACCGCCGTCACCATCATCACCGGCGTCGTGGTCGTGCTGCTGCCGTTCCTGGCCGGGGCCTCGCCGCGCGGCGCGCCCCTGGTCCCGCTGGCCCTCATGGCCGCGCTGCTGGCCGCCGGAACCTACCTGACCATCGACATGGCCCGCCCGTTCGACGGGGCCCTGGCCGTCGGGCCCGAAGCCTTCGTCGAACTGCAGGCCGAACTCCAACGCATCGACGGAGGTGGATGACCCTTGCGTCGCGTCCTGATCCTGCCCGCCCTCATCCTGCAGGGCGGCGCCGCCGGCGCCCTCACGCTGGCCGCCGCCCTGCAGGATGAGGGCGGGCAG
>NZ_QHJN01000037.1:0-54221 GCF_003947565.1 Actinomadura sp. WAC 06369
GCCCTGCGGGGGATCGACGCGTTCACCCGTCCCGGGTACGCGCCCCTGAACGCCTACGTGCTCCCGTGGCGCCGGTTCGCCGCCCTCGGCGCCCTCGCCTACGTCGCGTCCCTCGGCTGAGCCGCGTACGCGAGGAGGGCGGCGAACCGGCGCCACGGGAGCACGTAGGCGTTCAGGGGCGCGTACCCGGGACGGGTGAACGCGTCGATCCCCCGCAGGGCATCGGCGGCGGACGCCCGGACGGCGCCGTCCGGGTCCCCGAGCCCCGCGAGGTACGCGCCGGCCGCCGCGCCGAGACGGTCGCGCAGGTCGGCGAGGTCGCGGGCCCGCTCGTCCGCCGCCAGGGACGCGTCCGGGAACGGCAGCCCCCGGAACCAGCGGTGCCGGTCGGCCACGGCCGCGACGAGCCCCAGCCGGGACGGCGCCGTCCGGCCGGGCCAGCGCGGCGTCGCGAACGCCGCCAGGTCGGCGGGCCGCGGCGTCCGGCGGCCCGCGGCCTTCTCGGCGCGGCGGACCGCCGCGAACGCCGCCGTCTCCGCCAGCAGCACCGACCGGCTCGCCTCCAGGACGTCGAGGGCCCGCAGCAGCGCGGGCACGTCGCGGCGGACGTCCGGCAGGGGGCGGGCGACCGCCGTGACGTACGCCCACGTCGCGTTGAAGCCCAGTGGACAGTAGCGGCCGACGGCGCAGCGGAGCGCGGCATGCCGGGCACGCGGGTCCGCCGCCTCGTCGCGGACCCGCCGCGCGTACGTCCCGAAGCCCACCGGGCCATCATGCCGCCTCGGTCAGCGGAAGGCCGCCGCGTTGCGCTCGGCCCACGCGGCGAAGGAGCGCGGCGCGCGGCCGAGGACCTCCGCGACGTGCGGGCTGATCGCGAGCTCCTCGTCCGTCGGCGCGCCCAGGATGTCGAGGGTGCCGTCGGCGACGGGCTCCGGCATGACCTGCGCCAGCCGCGCCCCGGCCTGCGCGCGGGTCAGCTCCGTGAAGGCGAGCTCGACGCCGAGGGCGGCGCCGATCGCCGCGGCCTGCTCCCGCGGGGTGACCGCCGCCGGGCCGGTCAGGACGTACGTGCGCCCGTCGTGCCGCTCGTCCCGCAGCGCGGCGACCGCGACCTCGGCGATGTCGGCGGGGTCGACCAGCGGCAGCCCCACGTCGCCGAACGGGGCCGCGACCGTCCGGTCGGCGCGGACGGTCGGGATGTGGACGAGGGTGTTGGACGCGAAGCCGCCCGGCCGCAGGATCGTCCAGCCGAGCCCGGAGTCGCGGACGGCGTGCTCGAACTCGCGCAGCCGGGCGTGCGAGGCCGCGCGCGGCCTGGTCGCGGACGCCTGCGACGACAGCAGCACCACGCGCCGCACGCCCGCCGCCTCGATCGTCCGGACGAGCCCGCCCGGGTCGCCGGCGCCGGCGAGCAGGTCGCCGGCGGGGCAGAGGAACACCGCGCCGGCCCCGTCCAGCGCGGGACGGAGGGTCTCGGCGTCGGCCAGATCGGCCCGCACCGCCACGGCCCCCGCGGGCGCGTCGGCGATGCGCCGCGACACGGCGGTCACCTTCTCGCCCGCCCCGGTCAGCAGGCGCACCACGGTCCCGCCGACGTTCCCGGTCGCTCCGGTCACCACGATCATGCCGTCTCCTCTGAGTCAGTTGGCTAACTAACTCGGAACCGTAGCACGTTCCCCCGGCTAGGGTTAGTCGGGTGACTGACTCGACCAGGTCCCGGGCGGGCGACAAGCGCCGCCGGCTGTCGGCCGCCGCCGCGCGCGTCCTGCACGAGCAGGGCGTCGAGCGCACCACCATCGCCGACATCGCGAAGGCCGCCGACGTCCCGACCGGGAACGTGTACTACTACTTCAAGACCAAGGACGACCTCGTCCAGGCCGCCCTGCACGAGCACACCGCGAACCTGACCCGGCTCACCGACCGGCTCGACGGACTGCCCGACCCGCTCGACCGCCTCAAGGGCCTGATCGACGCGTGGGTCGGCCGCCGCGACGTCGCCGCCCGCTACGGCTGCCCCACCGGCACCCTCGCCGCCGAACTCGACAAACGCCCCGAAGGCGGACTCGACGTCGAAGCCGCGAAGGCCGTCCGCGTCCTCCTCGACTGGGTCGAACGCCAGTTCCGCGAGCTCGGCCTGCCCGACCCGTCCGGTCTCGCCGTCACGCTCGTCGCCGGGTACCAGGGCATGTCCCTCCTGGCCAACGCGCTCCGCGACCCCGGCATCATGACCCGCGAGGGCGCCCGCCTCACCCGCTGGCTCGACACGCTCCCCGCCCCGGCCGACTGACCGCGCTCACCACCCCGGCGGAAGCTCGGCGGGGCGCCGGGTCCACCACCAGCGGGCCTCCCGCCCCTCGGCCAGCGAGCGCCAGTACTTGCCGAGCTCCTCCCCGCCGTCGTCGAACGTCACCGCGCGGTAGCGGCCGTCGAGCCTCTCCACGCAGCGCCCGACCTTGGCGCGCAGGCCCGCCGACATGGCGTCGAGGAAGTCCTCGATCGCGTTCCTGACGGTGAGGACGTTCAGGTACTCGTACACCATGTAGTAGTCCTGCCGCCGCCAGCCGTCCTCCATGCGCCGGATCAGGTTCTCCCACATGCGCAGGCAGTTGAGGACGCCGTAGACGGGCTCGTCGGCCTGGTGTTTCCGGTCGGCGTTCTCCCGCGCGAGCTGCTGCAGATCGAGCAGCCCGATCCCCTGGACGTCCGCCAGGGTGAGCAGCCGGACCAGACGAGTCACCTCGTCCCGGCTCGCGCTCACGACCCGGCGTCCTCGAACCCGTTCTGGCGCTCGCGTCCGGTATCGAAGTACCTGGTGAGATAGTCGCCGGAGCCGAGGTCGCTGGCGCGCATCAACGAGAACACCTCGGCGCCCTCCGCGAGCGCGTCCTCGGCACCGATGTAGTACGCCTGGGCGAAGTCGAGGTACCGCCCGTCCGCCCCCTCGGCGTACTCCCGAGCCTGGGCCTCGGCCTTCGCGATGGCCTCATCGAACGACGCCGCCCGCCAGACCGTCACGTTCTCCTCGTACAACGCGTCGTCCTGATGCCGCCAACGAAAAACGCAACGAATCCCGTACCAACCCGCCCTATCCATCCACGAACGTCCTTCTCATACCCTGCCCGGCCACCCCGGCCATTCTCCCTTTCGATCACGGGCCCGGGCTCCTTGTTCTTTGTGGCGTGCCCTCGGTTTGCTGCGGGCAGCAAACCGAGGGCGGGTTTTCCTGCTCGGGCGGGGTGATGCCGGTGCTGCGGCGCACGGCCCTCGCCGCCGGGCGGGGTCACGGGCGTGCGGTGATCTTCCAGTGGTGGCCGTCGGGGTCGGTGAAGTGCCCGGCGTACTCGCCCTGGTCCGTCGGGGCGGTGACCTGGGCGCCCGCCGAGCGCGCGGCGTCGAGGAGAGCGTCGACCTCGCCGGGGGACGCGACGGTGTGGGTGAGCACGAGGCCCGAGAACCCGTCGCCGTGCTGGTCGATGCCGACGTCACCGGCCAGGGCCTTGCGGGTCAGCAGGCCCAGCCGGCACGCGCCGCCGGCGACGGCGAAGTCGATGAACTTGTCGCCGTAGTCGTGCTCGGCCTTCATGCCCAGCTTCTCGTAGAACGTCTTGGACGCCTTGGGCTTGGCGACGCCGAGGTAGACGGCGGTCTCGGTCGGCTCCGGGGGATCGGGCACCGGAGCGGTGTCCTTCTTGGTGGCGGCCGCCAGCTTCCACACGGCTCCGTCGGGTGCCTGGTAGGCGGCGGTGAACTCGCCGAACAGCGCCTTCTTGGCGGGCTTGACGACCGTCGCGCCCCGAGCCGCGGCGGCGTCCAGAAGGGCCCTGACCTCGGCGGGCCGCTGGACGATGGACGACAGGACGTAGCCGCGGAAGCCCGAGGCGGCCGGGTCGGCGCCCGTGTCGCCGGCCATGGCTTCCAGGGGTTGGAACGCGAGCCGGCCGGTGCCGTGCAGGTCCAGGCCGGCGGCGGGGCCTTCGCCGGGGGCCGGGCAGGAGAACGCGGAGGCGTAGAAGCCCTGGGCGGCCTCCACCTCCGGTACACCGAGGGTGATGATGTCGATCGAGAGTGCCATGGGATTGCTCTTTCGTGCCGTCGGCGGCCGGTCGGCCTGGGAAGCGGGACGTCAGGGGAGCTGGTTGATGCGGATGAGGTTGCCGGAGGGGTCGCGGAAGGCGCAGTCGCGGATGCCGTAGTCCTGGTCGATGGGTTCCTGGACGACCTCGGCCCCCGCGGCCTGGACGCGGTCGAAGAGCCCGTCGAGGTCGTCGGTGGCCAGCGTGATGGCGGTGTAGACGCCCTTGGCGATCAGCTCGAGGATGGTGGCGCGCTCCTCGTCGGTGATGCCCGGGTCGGCGGCCGGGGGGTGCAGCACGATGGAGGTGCCGGGCCGGCCGGCCGGCCCGACGGTGATCCACCGCATGTCCTCGTACCCGACGTCCTTGCGGACCTCCAAGCCCAGCATGTCGCGGTAGAAGACCAGTGCGGCCTCGAAGTCGGTCTGCGGGAGGAAGGCGTGGTGAACGGTGATGTCCATGACCGTTCACGTTACGCAGGGCTACCGGTCGCGGGCTTCTTGATTCTTGACCGGTCTGGTCACCTGCTTGGCCAGGCACGGCGGGATCCCGGCTCCGGCCTGGGAGTGGTCGCGGCGGTAGGCGCTGGGCGGGACGCCGACCAGCTCGGTGAACCTCGTACTGAAGGTGCCCAGCGAGCCGTAGCCGACCGCGAAGCAGATGTCGGTGACGCTGAGGTCTCCGCGGCGCAGCAGCGTCATCGCGCGTTCGATGCGCCGGGTCATCAGGTACGAGTACGGGGACTCGCCGTAGACGCGGCGGAACTCCCGGCTCAGGTGCCCGACCGACATGTGCGCTCCGCGGGCCAGCGCCTGCACGTTCAGCGGTCTGGCGTACTCGCGGTCGATCCGGTCGCGGACGCGGCGCATCGCGGCGATGTCGCGCAGGGACTGCGCCTCCGCGCGCCCGGAACCCGCATGCGGCTGCGGCCGCGGACCCTCCTCCCGCGGCAGATCCGGGCTCGGGGGCGGCGCCGGGGCCGGGGTTTCGGCGACGTCAGGCTCACCGGTTTCGTCGCAGGCGACCAGCCCGGCGTCCGGGTGACGAAAGGTGGCGCGGGCGGCGCGGTAGTCGGCGGCGACGCGGGCATGCCGATCGGCCAGTTCGGCCATCTGGGCGGCGGCACGGGCCAGTGCCCGGGCCTTGGCGGCGAGTTCGTCCTCCCAGTGACCCGACGCGGCGACGTACTGCTCGACCGCCAGCACCGCCTCCGCGAGGGCGCTCTCGGCGGCCCGGACCTCGCCGTGGCCGTCACCGATGACCCGGTCGCGGAGGTCGGCGGCGGACCGCAGGGCCCGGGCCGCGGTCCGGCGGGCCCGGTAGGCGGCCTGCCGGCACGAGCCGGAGCACCAGGTCGCGGGCCGGCCGGTGCGCCGGAGGGGCGGCACCGCACCGCACACCGGGCACGGGTTCGCGGTACCGCCCGGCGGGTGAACGATCGCTTCGTCCTGCATGGTCATCGGCCCTTACGCGAGGTCGGTGCGGGCATGCGGCGACGGGCACCGGCGGCCGAGCCGACCGACCGGACCCGCTCGTCACGCTATCGTCCCAGCTCACGTCCCTCTTCTAGGCGCCGAAACGACCTTCCCCCTGCGGGGTCTTCCCCTGCGGACGCGCGAACGGTCACGAATCGAGAAGCGCCGGGCCCCCCGGGCGCGGCAGGCTCGGAAACGCAACGCACCGATCCGACCAGGGGAATGACAGTGACCAACGGCTTTTCCGAGCAAGAGCGCGCCGCCATGAAGCAGCGCGCGGCGGAACTGAAGAAGGAGGCCGAGCGCGGGCGCGGCAACAAGGCGGCCGCCGAGGAACTCGACGTGCTCTCCAAGATCGCGGAGATGGAGGCGTCCGATCGCGCGGCGGCCGAACGCATCCACGCCATCGTCACCGCCAACGCCCCCGAGCTGAAGCCGAAGCTGTGGTACGGGCAGCCGGCCTACGCCCGGAAGGGGAAGGTCCTCTGCTTCTTCCGCAGCGGGCACGTGGACAAGGAGCGCTACTCGACCTTCGGCTTCACCCCCGAAGCCGGCCTCGACGACGGCGACGGCCTGTGGCCCACCTCCTACGCCGTCACCCTGCCGACAGAGCAGGCCGAGCAAGCGATCGCCGCCCTGGTCAAGCGGGCCGTGAGCTGAGACGTGCGAGCCCGCCGGCGCACGCGCGCCGACGGCGTCACACGGCGACGACGCCCACTCCCGTTCATCGCAGTCGAACGGCCACCAAAGCACGGGGAGGGGGATTATTGCTGCCACCCCCGCTTCCGTTCCTCGGGCCGTGAACGGCCCTGCGGTACGGGTCCGGGTTGCCCTCGAATGAGTTCGGTGCAGGAGCAGCGTTCATCCGGATGCGCTACCAGCAGTCGGGGAACATCCGGTGCTTGAGAAGCTTGTCTACCTGTTCGGCCGCCGCCTTGGCATCTCCGCAGGGGAACAGGTAACCATGCCGCCCCCGCGCAGCTTCGTGATAGCCCCACATCCCGTGCGGAGTCGCCAGCACGTTGACCACGAGGCCGACGTCATCCGCGGCACCGCTCGCGTAGATCCACAGCAGCGGAACGGGGACCGGGAACTCCTGAGGCCGATACAGACGGACGAAGCGCCACCCCCGAGGCTCCAAGGCGGTGGCGAGGAGGTCTAGGTACCGCACCGCGATTGCATGGCCCCGCCGGGTGCGCCACCGCAAGACGTACTTCTCCGCACGGTTCACCACAGGGCGCAGGCCGCCCATACGATCTTCCCGCCTTCCGTGATCGGGCGCGTGCCCCAGGCCCGCACCATCTCCGACATCAGCAGCAACCCACGTCCCGAGGTCAGGTCCGCGCTCTCCGGCTGGACGGCCGGGAGGCCCGGTCCCTGGTCCCACACTTCGATCACGGCCAGGCCCTCACGGGCGTCCGGGAAGACCCGCACGATGATTTTTCCGGCGCCGTGCAGGTAGGCGTTGGTGACCAGCTCGCAGACCACGAGCCGCCCCACGTAGTCGGATTCGGCGCCCCAGTTGCGGAACTGCTCGGCGAGGAAGGCCCGCGCCAGGCTCGGCGCGCGGTCGGTCGGTTCGAGGATGAGAGTCGGGATCTCGGGCGCTGACATGGGCATCGCTACGACCTCTCGAACGTGA
Organism: Actinomadura sp. WAC 06369; assembly: GCF_003947565.1. NCBI lineage: Bacteria > Bacillati > Actinomycetota > Actinomycetes > Streptosporangiales > Thermomonosporaceae > Actinomadura > Actinomadura sp. WAC 06369. Next base: position 7,191 of record NZ_QHJN01000037.1, read on the forward strand.
AGGTTGGTGATTAGCGATCCTGAGGGCACGGAGCGTGACGGTGGACTCGGTACCACCGACGCGACTTGAGGCCGGTCCTGTTACGAATACGGAGCGGCGCGAACGCGGCGCGTAGCCTAGATTCATGGATCAGACAGAACAGAGCCCCCCACCGGCGTTCTGGTCCACACCTGCCGTCGCGGCAGCTCTCGCGAGCTGCGACATCCCCACGCTCTTGGACGAGGTACGCCGTGCGCGTGGCTGGACGCAGGCGGACTTGGCAACGGCGGTGGGTTACTCCCAAAGCTGGGTATCGAAGGTGCTCCGGCGCACGCAGCCGCTCACACTCGACCAGGTCAGGGAGATAGTGCGCCGACTCGGAATCCCGCTTCAGCTACTCCGGTTCGGCGACGGAGGAGGTGACGATCCCACGGACCGCCGAGAGTTCGGCAAGGCAGTCGCCCTTGCCATGCTTCCCATCCCCGCACGCGCCGAGACGGACGAGACCACGGCGCCGACGTTGACCGCGATCACAGGTAGTCAGCGGCGCCTGGACGCGACGACGCCCGCCCGTGAACTCGCTCGTGGGGTCGTCGCCCACGTCGAGATGGCCGATCAGCGCTACAGCCGGACAGGACGTTCCCCGTTCGCCACCGACATCGCCGCAGCAGTCAGCGAGGCCGCCGGGTTCGCCGCATGGCTGCATGCGGACATGCACGACATCGGGACCGCGCGGACGTACTACCGCATGGCCGTCGACCGTGCCCGCCGAGCAGGACACGACTTGCTCAGCGCCTACATGCTCGGCAGCCTCGCAGCGTTCGAGATCGACGCCGACGACCCCGATCTCGGCCTTGCGCTCGTCGCCGAGGCACGCAAGCAGATCGGCCCGCGTGCGCACTCGACACCACGCGCGTGGCTCTCGTCCATCGAGGCTCTCGCCCACGCCAGCATGCAGCGGGAAGACAGCAGCACCGAAGCCCTGTTGGCAGCGGATCAGGCCGTCGGCAAGAACGGCATGTCCGCGCCGCCTTGGCCGTGGGTGTTCCCGTTCGATGACGCGAAGCTCGCCGGATACCGGGCTCTGGTCTCCGTACGACTCAACCAGCCGAGTCCCGCTCTGGCCGCATTCGCCGAGTCCCTCACCAGCGCGCAGCCAGCGCCCAAGCAGCGAGCCGCCGTCATGCTGGAGGTGGCCACCGCCGTCCGGCAAGGCGGAGAACTCGACCACGACGCGAGCCAGGTGGACGAGGCGTTCCGGCTCGGCTGCGACGCGCTGAAGATCGGCGCGACGTACTCGTCAGAACGAGTCATCCAGCGAGCCCGCAGGTTCCGGCGCGACTACCGAGGCCCGCAGACCGCCAAGGTTCGCGAGTTCGACCGGTACCTACGATCAACCCTCATCTAAGGAAGCCAGCCTTGCCACGCATCGCGATCTCCGGCCACCGAGGCATGCCCAACGAAACCGAGCGCCTCGTTGACGAGGCCATCCGGGAGATGCTCGTCCCGCTTGGGGAGGGCACGACCGGACTGTCCTGTCTGGCGGACGGAGCGGATCAGATCTTCGCCCGCGCCGTCCTGGACCACGGCGGAGCCATCGAGGTCATCATTCCCGCCCAGCAGTACCGGGAAGGACTCCCCGCAGATGCCCACGCGGAGTACGACCGGGTTCTGTCGGTCGCGCGCGAGGTTCACCGGCTCGACTTCATCGAGTCCGACTCCGAAGCCCACATGGCCGCAAGCGCCTACATGCTCGACCACGCCGACGAGCTGTGGGCGGTGTGGGACGGGCAGCCCGCACGAGGCTACGGCGGCACGGCCGATGTCGTCGCCTACGCCCGCGAACGCGACATCCCCGTCCGGGTCATCTGGCCGGACGGGGCACGGCGCGACTGACTTACTCGACCGGAGCCACACCCACCGGGCAGGACAGGCCGGTTCCGCCGATACCGCAGTAGCCGTTCGGGTTCTTACTGTCCGAGAGGTACTGCTGGTGGTAGTCGTCAGTACACATAGACCGAGACCGAACGGTAAGGACTGGCCCAGTCATACGGCGACCACCTTGACGGACTTCCCGCAAAGGGTCGTCATGTCATCCTCATCGGAAGTCAGAAGGATCACGGGCCTCGGAGCCTGGAGCGCTGTGGACGCGACGACCGCGTCGATCGCGTACTTGTGCCCGTGAAGCCGGTGAGCGCGAAGCAGGTCGATGGCGGCCATGCTGATCTCTTCGGTGACCGGTTCGATGCGGAGCCTGGACAGATACCAGCGAAGCCTGTCCGGCCTGGTCCGAACGTCCTGGGCTTCGATCGGAGTGAGCGCACTGACCACTACGCGAAAGTCGCTCTCCTGAGCTTCGCGGACCAGAGCCGTGACGCGTTGGTCGGCCTGGCACCACTTGACCAGTCCTTCGCAGTCGAGGACGAGCGTGCCCGCGCTCAACCTGCTTCGTGACCGGCCCACTCAGCGCCCTCCTGCAACTCGGGCGCCGCCTTGACGGCACGGAAGAGATCTGCGGCTTCGTCGCGCAGCGCCTGCGGGATCGGTCCTGAAGCGTTCTCATTGGCCTGGAGCGCCTCCTCGAGCAGGTCCCGCTCTATCTGGCGCTCGACTGCGGCATCGACATAGGCGGAGAACCCACGTCTTCCCACCCGTTCACGGACAGCGCGAATGTTCCCGGCTCTCAGCGAGACGCTCGCCTTCACCGCCGGACCTTCGCCCAGCCCGAACTCCTTCTCCTCCGCAGCCATGCCCTCAGTTTACTACCTCGAGTAGCAAACCGAGGGCGGTCGTCGTCACTCGGCGGGGGCTACACCCACCGGGCAGGACAGGCCGGTTCCGCCGATGCCGCAGTAGCCGTTCGGGTTCTTACTGTCCGAGAGGTACTGCTGGTGGTAGTCCTCGGCGAAGTAGAAGTCGGTCGCGGCGGTGATCTCGGTGGTGATCGGGCCGTAGCCGGCGGACGTGAGGACGGGCTGGTAGGCGTCGCGGGAGGCTTCGGCGGCGGCGCGCTGGGCGTCGTCGCGGTAGAAGATCGCGGAGCGGTACTGGGTGCCGACGTCGTTGCCCTGGCGCATGCCCTGGGTGGGGTCGTGGGCCTCCCAGAACACGCGAAGGAGCTCGGTGAAGGTGATCTGGGACGGGTCGTAGACGACGCGGACGGTCTCGGTGTGGCCGGTGAGGCCGCTGCAGACCTCTTCGTAGGTGGGGTTGGGCGTGTAGCCGCCCTCGTAGCCGGCGGCGGTGGAGACGACGCCGGGGGTCTGCCAGAACTTGCGTTCGGCGCCCCAGAAGCAGCCGAGGGCGAACTCGGCGATCTCGACGCCGTCCGGGTAGGGCGGGGCGAGGGGGGCGTCCAGGACGTCGTGGCGCGGCGGCACCGGGATGGGCTCGTCCCGGCCGGGCAGCGCCTTCTCCGGGGTGACCATCTGGGTCTTGGCTAGGCCGAACATGCTTTCAGGTTAGCTCTTCGGAGCGGAGGTCAGCGGCTCCTCTGGAGCGGATGCGCGCGAGCGGCTAAAGTGCCGGGCGTCACATTTCGATCCGAGGAGTTTCGTTGCGCGTGCTCAGCGTCACTGTCCTGGGGGGCGCCCTCATCGCCGCGGGGTTGGCGGTGCCCGCCGCGGGCGAGGCCACGACCGGTGAGCGCGGCGGCGTGACGGTGGATCCCGGGATGGCGCGGCCCGGGGACGAGGTGAAGGTCTCGGTGCCCGGGTGCGGCGGGGGGACGGTGTCGTCCCCGGCGTTCGCTCAGGTGCGGCTGGACGAGGGCGCGGGGACGGCGGTCGTGCGGGCGGGGGCCGAGTCCGGCACGCACGCGGTGCGGGTGCGGTGCGGCGACCGGACGTACGGCGGCGACTTCCGGGTGACGAGCCGGCTCACGTGGCCGCCGCTGCTCCCGAGCCGCTGACGGGCCCGGGAGCGGCGGCGCGCGGTCAGTCCTCCGCGTCCGGCTCGGCGTCCGGCGTGCCGCCGGCGTCGGCGCGGCCCTGCTGGGTGCCGCGCTGGTAGGAGCCGAAGATCCGGCGGACGTCCTCGGGGTCGCGCATGTCCGCCGGTTCGGCGTCCGGGACCGGCTCTTCCGCGGGCGCCGCCGGGGTGCGGAGGGCCGGGACGAGGTTCTCCTGGGGGCGGCGGACGGGGAGTCCGTTGGGCGTCGCCTCGATCTCGAGCGTCTGCGACGGTTCGGCCGCCTGCCCGTCCGGCGCGTCGTCCCCGTCGGGGGCGGTGCCGTTCGCGGGGGCCGCCGGCCGCTCGGCCTCGTCGTCGGGGCGCGGTTCCTCGACGACGGCGGTGAGCGCCGGGCCGGGACGCTCCTTGCGGAGCGGGGCCACGTTGCCGCGCGGCTCCCGCACCGGGGCGGGACCGGCGGGCGCCCCCACGGGGACGGGGTCCGGGCGGGTGGCGTCGCGGGTGTCCTCGTCGGGCTGCTCGGGGTCCTGCTCGTGCAGGAGCTTGTTCGGGATGAGGACGACCGCCGTCACGCCCCCGTAGGGGCTCTTCTTGAGCGTGACCGTGATGTCGTGGTGGCGGGCCCGGATCGCGACGACGAAGTGGCCGAGCTGGGCCTGCTCGCCCGCGCTGAACTGGGCGGTGAGGAATTCGGGCGACTGCGCGAGGAAGGTGTTGATGCGCTCGATCTGGTCGTCGCTGAGGCCGAGGCCGCGGTCGTCGATGGTCACCGCGATGCCCCGCGCGGTGACGTCGCTCTCGATGTCGACGGTGTGCGGCGAGTAGCTCACCGCGTTGTCGATCAGCTCGGCGAAGAGGCTGACGGTGTCGCCGATGGCGTAGCCGCTGATGCGGTGGGCGCTGATCCGCCGGAGGTTGACGCGCTCGTAGCCCTCGACCTGCCCGACGGCGGCGCGGATGACGTCGATGAGCGGCGCCGACGCGCGGGCGCGCTGCACGGTGCGGCCGCCGGCCAGGACGATCAGGTTGTCGACGTACCGCTGGCCCCGCACGGTGAGCTGGTCGAGCTGGAACAGCTCCTTCAGCTGCCGCAGGTCGATGTCCTGCCGCTTCTCCATGGCGTCGACCAGGTTGAGCTGCTGCGCCATCATGACGCGGGTGCGCTGCGCCAGGTTCAGCAGGATCTTCCGGGACGCCTCCCGCTGCGCCGCCTGGCCCGCGGCGGCGCTGATCGCGGCTTCCTGGACGGCGTTGAACGCCTGGCCGACCTGGCCGATCTCGTCGGTGCCGAACTGCAGCGGCGGCGCCTCGGCCGCGATGTCCACCTGCTCGCCGGCCGACAGCCGCGCCATGACGTCGGGGAGCCGCTGCCCGGCGAGGTCCTGGGCGGCGTCCCGCAGCCGGTTGAGCTGCTGCAGGAGCTGCCGGGCGGCGGTGAACGCCAGCGCGAGGCAGGCGGCGACCGCCAGGGCGCCGAGGACGGCGGCGCCCGCCCACTGCCCCGCCACCATGTAGCCGATCGGGGCGGCGCGCTCGACGACCGCGTCACCGCCGACGTCGATGGCCTGGTCGATCTGGGTGAGCACCGGCTTGGTCGCGGCCCGCCACTGCGGGGCGGTGACGCCCACCCGGCCGCGGGCGCCCTGCCGCTGGAGCACCTGGCTCTCGAGCTCCTGCAGCGTGCCGTACGCGGCGCCGCCGCGCAGGCCGTCGAGGTTGCGGCGGTCGCCCGCGGGAAGCTGCCGGTACGCCTGCTGCTCGGCGTTCGTCCGCAGCGACACGGCCTGGGCGAACTCGATGAACTCGCCGGACGAGCGGAACCGGCCCTCCGCGAGGACGCCCCCCAGCATCGCGTCCTCGCGGGCGAGCATCTCGCGGGCGCGGGTCAGCTCGATCAGCGCGCGGCCGTCCGCGGAGATCTCCGGGTCGGACAGTTCGGCCGCGGCGGAGTTGATGAGCAGCGCCGCGTCGATCGTCTCGTTGAAGGACCGCATGGCGGGGCCGCGGTCGACGGTGCCCGCGTCGATGGCGGCGCGCGTCTCCGAGAGGGCGTTCAGCTCGCGGCCGGTGGCGGCGACGTACTGCTTGATCTTGTCGCCGGGCGCGTCGGGCGCGGTCTCGCGCCACTGCTCGACCGTCCGGTCGGTGTGGGCGCGGCGCTCCTGGAGTTCGGCGGCCGCGGCGGCCTGCCTGCCGCTGCCGAGGAAGACCATGGAGGCGCGCCGCTCGTCCTGGAGGACGTTGATCAGCGTCTTGGTCGGACGGCCCGCGGTCGAGTCGCGCTTCCCCGTCTGCAGGAGGTCGTATCCCTCCTGGGTGGTCACCCACGCGGCGAACACCCAGAGCGCCACCAGAGAACTCATCATGAACACGATCCGGGCCCGCAGCCGGATGTTGCGGGGCCGGTCCCGGCGGGCGGCGAACGGCAGGCTCAAACGCATCAAGAAGTCCTCAGACGATGATTCGGGGGGCGCCCCATATCGCCGTCCACGGCGACTGGGCGGCTCTCAGGCCACGATTGGCACGCAGAGCACCTTAGCAACGGACGGTTTCTGAGGAATCGCGTATCACCACACTTCTGTGGTGATACGTCCGCAGCAACGCCGTCCGTCCGTCTGTCGGCGTGCGGACGGCGCCGTACGGCCGCGGGCTCGGCACACCCGCCGCTTCGCGGGAAAAATAGCGAAAAAGGCAAGTATCGGCAGGTCAGCGCCGTACATCTGCGTGTTCGCGGAAATTCGCCGGCGCATCGCCGAGGGCACCCCGGCACGCCGCCTCGGCATGCGCGGTGACGACTTCCGGTGTCACAGGGAGCCCCAGTAGTCGTGCCCCCGCCCATAGAAGTCGCGACTCCACTGGAACTGCTGCGACAGATAGTTCGCACCTTGCGGGCAGTCCCGGCGCAGCGGCGCCAGGATCCGCTCGGTCTCGTCGGCGAGGTCGCCGATGCGCGCCTTGACGGCCTCCGCCGGGACGCCGAGCGCCACGGCGTTGATGTCGTTCCAGACGGTCTCGCGGTCGCCCGTCGCCAGGTCGTTGAGGAGCCGCAGCGCGCACTGGACGACCCGGCCGGCGCGCCGCAGGACGTCCAGATGCGCGAAGACCGCGGCGTCTCCGGTGGCGATCCAGTGCGCCGCGTTCACCCAGGCCGACCCGAAGTTGTCCGCGATGGCGAGGTACCCGTCGAGGGTCGTCGGGACGGGGTCGCCGTCGTCGGCCGCGGCCGGGGGCGCGCCCCCGGCCCCGAGGCGCGCCTTCCACTGCCATTCGCGCCGCATCGCCTGGAGCATCCGCAGCAGTTCCTCGCGCCACACCGGCTCGTACTCGGCGAACGCGAGGGACGAGGCCGCCAGGTCGTCGCGCAGCTCGGCGAGGAACCGGGTGAGGGGGTCGACCGGGGGGCGCCCGTCGGCCACCGCGGCGCACCGCTCGACGATGCCGGCGACCTCGGCGGCCTCGGTCGCCCGGTGGTCCACCAGCCAGTCCACGGCGAAGATCCACAGCGAGGTCCGCGCGGACGTCCGCAGTTCGTCCGCCGTGTGCCAGGGCGCGCCGTACGCGATGGCCTTGCTGAGCCGTCCGGCCACCGGCCCCATCGGGGACGCCGGGAACAGCTCCGGGTGGGCGGCCATGCGCGCGCTCAGGTCCCGCTCGACCTCGGGGGCGAGGCGGGCGGCGTCCCGCGCCAGGTCCGCGCCGAGCGGGCGGCCGCGCACTGTGATCTCCACCGATCACCTTTCCGTCGACGTGGGGGCGTGGGCTTCAGCGGGGGGTGAGGACGAGCTGGACGGGCTCGCTCGGCTGGAGCGTGAGGCTCAGTTTCGGGTCGACGTCCCCCTGGACGGCCACCCGGTAGCGGCGCAGGACGCTCGCCACGATGAGCGTCGCCTCCTGGGCGAAGAACGCCTGCCCGAGGCACTGGTGGACGCCGTCGCCGAACGGCAGGTAGGCGAGCGGGTGCCGCGCCCGGACCCGCTCCTTGGCGAACCGGTCCGGGTCGAACTCGAGGGGCCGTTCCCAGAACTCCTCCAGCCGGTGGGTCAGGTAGGGGCTGATCGCCAGCGTGGAGCCCGCGGGGATCTCGACCTCACCGATGACGTCGTCCCGCAGGGCCGTCCGCGGCACCGCCCACCCGACGGAGTAGATGCGCAGCACCTCGTCCAGGACCTGCTGCGTGTAGGTCAGCGCCCGGATGTGCTCGCGGCGCAGGGGCTCGCCGCCCACCACCCGGTCGACCTCGTCGGTGACGGCCGCGGCGACGTGCGGGTGCCGGGCCAGCGCGGCCCAGATCCAGGTGAGCGCGATGGCGCTGGACTCGGACCCGGCGACGAACAGGGCGATGATGTCCTGGCACACCTGCTCGTCGGTGAGCGGGCGCCCGTCGGCGCCCGTGCCGTTCAGCAGCAGCGTCACCACGTCGCGGCCGTCCAGCCGCCCGTTCCGCGCGGAGCTCACGACGGGCCCGAGGATCTCGTTGACCGTGCGCGTCGCCCGGTTGAACCGGCGGTCGCCCGGCACCGGGACCGCGTGCGGCATGAACGGCATCGCCATGCGCCACAGCAGGCTGCCCATCGCGGTGGCGATCGCCTCGCCGAGCCGGTCGCCCTCCTCGTCGGGCACCAGCGACCCGAAGAAGACCGGGTTGATGACCCGCTGCACGACCCGGGTCATCTCCACGCCCGCGTCGACCGGACGGCCGGGGCCGCTGCGGCGGCCGAGGTCCTCGACGGCGCCGTCGATCGAGGAGATCATCTGCTCGCTCATCGCGGCGAGGTAGCGGCCGGAGAAGGCGTTGCGCAGGATCTCCCGGGACGCCGCCCACTGCTCGCCCTCGCCGCCGATGCCGTCGCCGGTGAGGCGGCCGAGCGCCCGCCACATCGCCGCGCCGCGCGGGTAGTTGTCCCGGTGGTCGCGCAGGATGTGCTGCAGGTCGTCGGGGTGGGTGACCAGGAAGGGCCGGAACGGCCCCAGGTTCAGGCGGGTGATCGACCCGTCCGCGTCCCGTCCGATCGAGTCGAGCAGGTGCAGCGGGCCGCCGCGGCGCAGTCGTGCGGCCACCCGGCGCATGGGCATCTTGACGACGGGACGATCCGGTTGGAAGGCACGGGAACCGTGGGCGGAGTCCGTGGTGATCGACATGACGCGATGCCCTCCCGGGCGGTGAAGGTCGGACGGCTCGGACCGGAGGACGCCGGGGCACGCGGGTCGCCCGCCCGGCGGCTCGGACCACCGAGACCGACACCCGAGACCCCTATATACCGGGCAATCGGCACATAGTTCGCCTCAGCGGCCTCCCCAGCGAGCACGCAACACAATCGGGACAAACAACGTGATCTTGCCCCGAAGTATCACATACCCCTCGCTACCCGTACAAGATCGTCAGTCGCCACTGTTTCACGCCTCACAGGTAAGTTCCACTCCAGTGCGCGCCTTTGTAAGGACCGGCGCACCCAATGCTCGGAGGAGGCGCGAACGGCGCCGGCGGCGGACGCCGAGCCGCCCCGGAGTGACGTCGAACACATCGCGTCCAGAGTCTGAAAGCTCGACTTTTCCCTTGATCTGACCCGGCCGTCACCATTCCAGTGCGAGTTATTTGTCCGTTTTGTCACGTTCCTTGGCCTACCATCAGGGCGGGCGCACATCGACTCCGAAACCCCCGCATCGCCGACAGCCGTGGGCGTCCGCCCATCTCGTCTCACATGATGAGATGCCAGGATTGAGTGATTAGCGTCACTCGAAAGCCGGTCATCTTCCTTCGCATACCACCCTTGCTTACGTTAATTAGCTCTGTGATAATCCCAACGAAAGTTGCAAATCGCCACAAGCTCCTGCAGAGCTGGACTGAATGGCACAAACCGCTCCAATAGGGTTGGCGCCGTCCGGGTGGGCGGCCGCGCGCCCGGAGGGGGTCGCCACAGGTCCGCTCCACCAGAGCGAGGGCAGCCGGAAAGGCCGTTGACGTGGACATCCTGGCCCGCGAGCCCAGGTACCCCGCGAACCTCCCGACACCGTGCCCGCAGACGTCTTCCGTGGACACCCGACTCGTGGACGACCTGTCCGTGGACCTCACCGGCCGCGCCGGCGGCGGCAGCCGCCACCGGCGACCCGCCCGGTCCGATGCAGTACGAGGGCGCTCCTGCGCCGGTCTCTTCCCCGTCGCCGACCTCCGGGATGTGCCGTGAGCATCGATGACCATCCGCTGACCGACCCCGCCCTGTCCGCCGTCGGCGACCCGGCCGTCCGGCCGCGTCTCGCCGCGGCCACCGAGGAGCTGATCGACGGCCTCGTCGCCCGCCCGTGGGGGCAGGCGTCCCCGTCGGTGTACGAGACCGGGCGCCTGGTGACGTTCGTGCCCTGGCTGAGCGGTCACGCGGAACGCGTCCGCTTCCTGCTGGAGACCCAGCGACCGGACGGCGCGTGGGGCGCGCCCGACGACGGGTACGCGATCGTCCCGACGCTGAGCGCGACCGAGGCGCTGCTGTCGGTGCTGGCCGCGCCGGACGGCGCCCGAGCGGACGGCGCCGCAGTCGCGCACGCGGCGGTGCGGGCCCTCGCGGCGGTGTCCGCCCGGATGTGCGGCCCGTCCGCCCCGGCCCTGGACCTGCCCGACCTGCCCGCCGTCGAGCTGATCGTCCCCGCGCTGGTCGAGCGGATCAACGCGTCGCTGCAGAGCCTGCGCGAGCGTCCGGTGCCGGGCCTGGAGGTATGGGCGGGGTACGCGCTGCCCCTCCCGGCGGGCATGGACTCCGCCAAGCTCGACCTCGTCCGGTCGCTCCTCGCCTCGGGGGCGGACGTCCCGCAGAAGCTCGTGCACGCGCTGGAGATCGCCGGGCCCGCGGCCGCCGGGCTGCCTGACCTGAGCCCGGAGCCCACCGGCACGATCGGCGCGTCCCCGGCCGCCACCGCCGCCTGGCTCGGGCACGGGCCGGTCGAGCCGAGCAGCCCGGCCCGCTGGTACCTGGAGACCGTCGTGGCCGAGCACGGCGGGCCCGTCCCGTGCGGCTTCCCGCTGACGGTGTTCGAGCGCGGGTGGGTGCTCGCGTGGCTGGCGCGCGCGGACGTCCCGTTCGCCGTCCCGCCGGAACTGGTGCTCAGCCTGACGACGCCGCTCGGCCCGCTCGGCACCTCCGCGGCGGACGGCCTGCCGGCGGACGCCGACACGACCTCGGGCGCCCTGTACGCGCTGGCGCTGCTCGGCGCGCCCCATCCGCCCGACGCGCTGCACGCCTACGAGCTGGACGCCCATTTCTGCACCTGGCAGGGCGAGGACGGCGCGTCGATCACGACGAACGCGCACGTCCTGGAGGCGTTCGGGCAGTACATGACGGCGCGCGGGGACGCCCTGGACGGCGCGGACGCGGCGCGGTACGCGGCGTCCGCGCGCAAGGCGGCGCGCTGGCTGCGCGGGCAGCAGGCCCCGGACGGGAGCTGGCTGGACCGCTGGCACGCGTCCCCGTTCTACGCGACGGCGTGCGCGGCCGTCGCGCTCGCCGGGTTCGGCGGCCCGGAGTCGGGCGGCGCGGTCGCGGCGGCGCGCCGGTGGGTGCTCGACGCCCAGCGGGAGGACGGGTCCTGGGGGCATTGGGAGGGCACCGCCGAGGAGACGGCCTACGCGGTGCAGCTGCTCCTGCTGACGGGCGGCATTCCCGACACCGGGACGCTGCGCGCGGTCGGCCGGGCCTGCCCGCTCCTGCTGCGCTCTCTCGCCGCGCCGGACGACGACGCGGAACCGGCGATGTGGCACGACAAGGATCTGTACCGCCCCGCCGCGATCGTGCGCGCGGCGGTCATCTCCGCGCTGGCCTTGGCGGGAGCGGCGACCGACTTTAGATAACGTGAATTACGACACAACACGACACGCAAGACGGACCCCTCAAATGCGACATTGCCGTCGTTGTTGACGGTTCACCTTGAGGGGGTATGGTCATGTTGCTAGTCTTCTACGCCGTATGGAACGGCGGCTGGCGGTCGCCTGTGCACCACTCACCGACCACACGCGAACCGTGCCGTTGAACCTGGCGGAAGCGGTTGCGGGTCAATTCACATATTGTTGGGGCGATAGTAATGCGCTTCCGCGACTCGCGCTTGAAAAAGGCGCCCGGAACACCGTTGCCTTCGGGCACGGCACTCCGGCGCCGCGCGTCCCGCGCGTCCCCGGGCGGTGACACCGTCCGAGCCGCCGTCGGCACCGCCCCCCGGCACGACGCACCGACCGGCGCGGCCCCGCAGGCGCCCCACGCCGGACGCACCCCCGGTGCGCGCCCGCGCCCCGCGGCGTCCGGCCGGTCACGGGCGCACCGCCGCCCCGCCCGGACGCGCGCGACGACCGCCTTCAGGGCCGAGACACGCTCCCGAGCGGAGGTTCCTCCGCGCGCCGTTCCACCGGGCGACGGGAAGCGTCCCGTGACCATCGAGCCGGAGGACCTGCCACCCGTGCCCGACATCCCCACCACACCGTCCGGACTGCCCGTCCGGGTGCCGCAGGCGAACCTTGCAGAGCCCCTGCGCACCGACGAAGCCGCCCCCGCTCCCCAGCCGGACGAGGACGCAGACCCCGGCCGCAGCCCCGAAGAGATCAAGCGGATCATGGGGGCGTACCAGCGCGGCGGTCGACGCGGTCGCGACGACGCGGCCGCGAACCTCGGCACTACAGCAGCGAAAGGCGAGGAAGAGCAGTGACGCAGAAGACGGGGTCCGCAACCGACCTGGGCTGGCTGCTGGACGACCTCGTCCGCAGGCTCCCGCACGCCCGTGGCGCGGTCGTCCTGTCGGCCGACGGGCTGCTCATGGCCTCCTCCGAGGGAGTGACGCAGGACGACGGCGAGCACCTCGCCGCCGTCGCGGCGGGCATGCAGAGCCTGGCGAAGGGCGCCGGAGTGCGCTTCGGCGGCGGCCCGGTCCGGCAGACGATCATCGAGATGCAGTCCGCGTTCCTGCTGGTCACGGTGGCCGGCAAGGGCGCGTGCCTGGCGGTCCTGGCCGGCGAGGAGGCCGACGTGGGCCTGATCGCCTACGAGATGGCGATGCTGGTCACGTCCATGGGCCACCACCTGACGACGCCGTCGCGGTCCGAGATCGCGGAGGACAAGGCCTGATGATGCCGCCCGAAGGCCCTCAACCCTGGCCGGACGAGCCGGGGCCGCGGCCGCCCGCCGGAGACGAGCCCCTCGACGACCGCGCGGGCCCCATGGTGCGCCCGTACGTGATGACCAGCGGGCGGATGGAACCCGCCCGCGGCAAGTTCGACCTCATCACGCTGGTGGTGGCGTCCAACCCCGAACCCGAGGGCGCCGTCGGCCTCGGCCCCGAGCACCTCGCGATCATCCGGCTGTGCCAGTCGGTGATGTCGGTGGCGGAGCTCACCGGCCACCTCGACCTTCCCGTCGCGACCGTCCGGGTCATGCTCGGCGACCTCCTCGACAAGGGGTACGTCATGATGCAGGAGCCCGAGCCGGAGGCGGACATGCACGACATCAGGCTCTACAAGGCGGTGATCGATGGTCTCCGGGCCCTCTAGTGTGCGCGCGCGTCGGCTGCCCACCGCGGTAAAGATCGTCATCGCGGGCGGTTTCGGGGTCGGCAAGACCACGATGGTCGGGACCGTCTCCGAGACCCGCCCCCTGCGGACGGAGGAGGTCCTCACCGACGAGAGCATCGGCGTCGACGACGTCTCCGGCGTCGAACGCAAGCAGACGACGACCGTCGCGATGGACTTCGGCCGCATCACCATGCAGGACGAGTACGTCCTGTACCTGTTCGGCACGCCGGGGCAGCAGCGGTTCTGGTTCATGTGGGACGAGGTCACGCTCGGCGCGCTCGGCGCGGTCGTCCTCGCCGACACCCGCCGCCTGTCCGACTGCTTCCCCTCGGTCGACTACTTCGAGCGCCGCAACACCCCCTTCATCGTCGCCGTCAACTGCTTCGAGGGCGCCCAGCAGTACGACCTCGAAGAGATCCAGATGGCCCTCAACCTGGGCCCGAAGGTTCCCGTCATGCTCTGCGACGCCCGCAAGCTCACCTCGTGCAAGGAGGTCCTCATCGACCTCGTCCTGCACGCCATGAAGGCCCGCGGCCTCACCGAAGAACAACCGGTCTGAGGCTCCCGGAAGCGCCGGTTGTGGCCCGCCGACTCCGTCGGCGGGCCACAACCGGCGCTGACTTTTCCCCGACCCGCAAGCCCGTGGCCCCACACCAAGAATCGGCACCCGTATCCCGCCGCGGGCGGCCCCCAGCCAGAGCGAACGGGAAACACTGCGATTGCGTCCGAAGGCAGGTTCGAGCGAAGCAAGAACCTGATCGCGCAGCGAGCCCCTAGGCGAGTCGGAGCGATGCAGCAATCGCGGCAAGGCCCGTTGAAGGAAGGCCCCCTTGGGCCTGACGCCGAGGGTCTTGCAATAAGCACGTGAGTCGGAGCGATGCAGCAATCGCACGCGGCGCCCGTTGAAGGAGGGCCCCCAGGGCCCGACGCCGAGGGCGCCGCCAGCTAACCCGTGCGGCTGACGACGTAGTCGCAGAGGGCGGTGAGGGCGTCGCGGGCGGGGTTGGCGGGGAGGGTGAGCAGTTCGGCGCGGGCGTCCTCGGCGACGCGGAGGAGGTCGGCGCGGGCACGGTCCATCGCGGGGTGGGCGCGCAGGAGGGCGAGGGCCTCGGCGTGGAGGGCGTCGTCGGTGAGGTCCTGGACGAGCAGGTCGCGGAGGCGCGCGTCGTCGGGGCCGGAGCCGACGCCGGCGAGGACGTGGTGCATCGGGAGGGTGCGGATGCCCTCGCGGAGGTCGGTGCCGGGGGTCTTGCCGGACTCCTCGGTCTCGGAGTCGATGTCGAGGATGTCGTCCGAGAGCTGGAAGGCGATGCCGATCTTCTCGCAGGCGGAGGTGACCGTGTCGACGGTCGAGGCGGGGGCGCCGGACAGGAGGGCGCCGAACTGGCCCGAGACCGCGATGAGGGACGCCGTCTTGTCGGCGAGGACCTGGAGGTAGTGCTTGAGGGGGTCGGCGCCCTCGGCGGGGCCGGTCGTCTCCTCGATCTGGCCGCGGACGAGGCGCGCGAACGCGCGGGCCTGGATGCGGACCGGCTCGGTGCCGAGGTCGGCGAGGAGGTCGGACGCGCGGGCGAACAGGTAGTCGCCGGTGAGGATCGCGCGGGTGTTGTCCCAGCGGACGTTCGCGGACTGGCGGCCGCGGCGGACGGTCGCCTCGTCCATGACGTCGTCGTGGTACAGGGTGCCGAGGTGGGTGAGCTCGACGACGACCGCGGCCGGGACGAGCCCGGCCGCGGTCGGGTCGCCGAAGTGCGAGGCGAGCGTCACCAGCATGGGCCGGAAGCGCTTGCCGCCCGCCTCGACGAGGTGCTTGGACGCCTCGTTGAGCAACGGGTTGTCGCTGCGGACCGAGTCGAGGAGCAGTTCCTCGACGGCGGCCAGGAACCGTCGGCTTTCGGCCGCGAGCGCCGAGTCCACGGGAAGCCCGAACGGGCCGGTCTCCTGCACGGCCGGCCCGCCGGACTCCTCAGCGAAGGCGTTGCTCACCCAAGACTCCCTACCGGACGAACATCTGCGTGGTGGCATCTCCCGCGAGGTCCAGAATCGGCTGCGGGAGCACGCCGAGTACCACAGTAGCCGTCACTCCGACCGCGACGACGATCGCGGTGGCCGGTGGGGCCACCACGACGGGGCCGTCGGCGTCCGGCTCGCTGAAGAACATGACGACGATCACGCGGACGTAGAAGAACGCGGCGACCGCGGAGGCGATGACGCCGACGACGACGAGGGGCGTCGCCCCGCCCTCGACGGCCGCCTTGAACACCGCGAACTTGCCGGTGAAGCCGCTGGTCAGCGGGATGCCGGCGAACGCCAGGAGGAACAGCGAGAAGACGCCGGCGACGACCGGGGAGCGCTTGCCGAGCCCGGCCCAGCGGGACAGGTGGGCCGCCTCGCCGCCCGCGTCCCGCACCATCGTGACGACGGCGAACGCGCCGATCGTGGTGAACCCGTAGGCCGCCAGGTAGAACAGCGACCCCGACAGGCCCTCCCGCGAGGTGGCGATCACGCCCATGAGCAGGAAGCCCGCGTGCGCGATGGACGAGTAGGCGAGCATCCGCTTGATGTCGGTCTGCGTGATCGCGATGATCGCGCCGACGACCATGGTGAGAATCGCCACACCCCACATGGCGGGCTCCCAGTCCCACTCGAGGGTCCCGAACGCGACGTAGTAGACGCGGAGGATCGCGCCGAACGCCGAGACGAGGGTGCAGGACGCCATGAGCGCGGTGATCGGGGTCGGCGCGCCCTGGTAGACGTCCGGCTTCCACATGTGGAACGGGACGCCGCCGAGCTTGAACAGCAGCCCGACGGTGAGGAGCGCGACGCCCGCGAGGAGGAGCGTCTCGCTGCCCGCGTCCCGGCTGATCTCCTGCGAGATCGCGGCGAGCGTGACCGATCCGGCGTAGCCGTAGAGGAGGGCGATGCCGTACAGGAAGAACGCCGACGAGAACGCGCCCAGCAGGAAGTACTTGACCGCCGCTTCCTGGGAGAGGAGGCGGCGGCGCCGGGCGAGGCCGCACAGGAGGTACAGCGGCAGGGACATGACCTCCAGGCCGATGAACATGGTCAGGAGGTCGTTGGACGCCGGGAAGATCAGCATGCCGCCGACGGCGAACATCATCAGCGGGTAGACCTCGGTCTGCACGATGCCCGCCGACTGCGTGCGCTGCTCGGCCTCGCTGCCGGGCAGCGCGGACGCCTGCGCGGCGAACGCCCCGCCGGCGCGGTCGCCGCCGCGCTCGGCGATCAGCAGGAGACTGACGAGCGCCAGCACCAGGATGGTGCCCTGCAGGAACAGGGTGGTGCCGTCGACGCCGAGGGCCCCCTCGGCGACGACGTGGTGCGGGGCGCCGTCCCACGCCAGCGCGACCGTCCAGACGAACCCGCCGAGCAGGCCGAGGAACGCGAGCGGGACCTGGAGCCGGGGCCGCCAGGCGCGGCCGGCGAACGCCTCGACCAGCACCCCGAGGACGGCGACGCCGAGGACGATCAGCAGCGGGCCGATCTCCGCGTACTCGATGTGCGGCGCCGGGATGTCGGCGCCCTGCGCGAGGGTGCTCATGGACGGGCTCCGTTCTCGGCGACGTTGGTCGGTGCGGGGTCATGCTGGTCGACCCGCACCAGCGTCTGTTCGACGGACGGGTTGATGACGTTCAGCACCGGCTGCGGGAAGAAGCCCATCGCGACGATGATCGCGAGGATGGGCGCGATGGCCCACTTCTCCCGGGCGGTGAGGTCCTTCATCCCCTCGACCGCCGGGGCCTTGGGGCCGCCCATGGTGCGCTGGTACGTCCACAGGATGTAGATCGCGGCGAGGACGACGCCGCTGACGGCGAGGGCCCCGGCCCACTCGTACCGGCTGAACGTGCCGACGATCACGAGGAACTCGGACACGAACGTGGACAGGCCGGGCAGCGACAGGCCGGACAGGCCCGCGATGAGGAACGCCCCGGCGAGGACGGGCGCGGCCTTCTGCACGCCGCCGTAGTCGCCGATCCGCGCCGACCGCCGCCGGACGATCATGAAGCCGACGATCAGGAACAGCGCACCGGTCGAGAACCCGTGGTTGATCATGTAGAGCGCGGCGCCGGACTGCCCCTGCGAGGTCATCGCGAAGATGCCGAGCACGATGAACCCGAAGTGGGAGACCGAGGTGTAGGCGACGAGGCGCTTCAGGTCGACCTGCCCGATCGCGAGGACCGCGCCGTAGATGATGCTGAGGACCGCGAAGCCGAGGACCACCGGGGTGGCCCACGTGGCGGCGCCCGGGAACAGCTCCAGGCAGAACCGCAGCATCCCGTACGTGCCGACCTTGTCGAGGACGCCGACGATGAGGACGAGCGCGCCCGCCGGGGCCTGCTGCGCGGCGTCCGGCAGCCAGGTGTGCACCGGCACCATCGGCGCCTTGATCGCGAAGGCGATGAAGAAGCCGAGGAACAGCCACTTCGCGGTGGTCGGGTCGATGTTCAGCTGCGTCAGCTCGGAGAACAGGAACGTCCCCTGCCCGAGCCCGCCCTCGGCTTCCGGCTTCGCCGACAGCGGGTACAGCCAGATCACCGCGACGAGCATGATCAGCCCGCCGAACAGCGAGTACAGCAGGAACTTGACCGCCGCGTAGGAGCGCTGGGCGCCGCCGAAGTACCCGATGATGAAGTACACCGGGATGAGCATCGCCTCGAAGAAGACGTAGAAGAGGAACACGTCGGTCGCCGCGAAGACGCCGATCATGGCCGCTTCCAGCGTCAGCAGCAGCGCGAAGTACGTCTTGACGGACCGCTTGGCGGGGACGTCGACGCCCCCGGAGCGGTCGTCCTCGTTCCAGGACGCCAGCATGACGAGCGGGACGAGGATCACCGACAGCACGATCAGCGTGAGGGCCACGCCGTCGACGCCGACCGCCCAGTGGACCCCGAAGGACGGGATCCAGTCGTACTTCTCCTCGAACTGGAACCGGGCGCCGCCCGGGTCGAACGAGGCCGCCATGACCAGGGTGAGCACCCCGACCACGGTCGAGACCCCGAGCGCGAACCGCTTGACCAGCGCGTCCCTCGACGGCAGCGCCGTGAGGACGGCGGCGCCCACCAGCGGCAGCGCGATGAGGACGGTCAGCCAGGGAAGGTCGCTCATGACACGTTCACCACCAGGAGGGCGGCCACCACGACGGCGGCGCCCGCGAACATCGAGAGTGCGTAGGACCGGGCGAAGCCCGTCTGGATCCGGCGGAGCCGGCCGGAGCCGCCGCCGATGCCGGCGGCGATGCCGTTGACGGCGCCGTCGACGCCGCGCCCGTCGAACCAGACCGCGAGGCGGGTCAGCCACTGGCCGGGCCGCATCAGCAGCGACTCGTTGATGGCGTCGCCGTACAGGTCCTTGCGGGCCGCGACGGTGAGGAACGACCCGGCGGGCTGCTCGCGCGGCACCTTGCGGGCGCCGTACTGCCGCCAGGCGATCGCCGCGCCGAGCAGCACCAGCACGAACGTGGCGATGCCGGGGCCGGTGAGCGCCTGGAAGTGGTGCTCCTCCTCGGGGTGGCCGACGACCGGCTCGAGGAAGGACCCGAACCCGCCGAGGACCAGGAACCCGCCCGCGAACAGGGAGCCGACGGACAGCAGGATCAGCGGGACGGTCATGACCTTCGGCGACTCGTGCGGGTGGACGTCGTCCGCCCAGCGCTTCTCGCCGAAGAACGTCATGAACATGACGCGGGACATGTAGTAGGCGGTGATCGCGGCGCCGAGCATCGCGCAGCCGCCGAGGATGTACCCGGACGTGCCGCCCTTGTGCAGGGCCGTCTCGATGATGACGTCCTTGGTGAACCAGCCGGACAGGCCCGGGAACCCGATGATCGCGAGGTAGCCGAGCCCGAAGGTCGCGTAGGTGATCGCCATGACGCCGCGGAGCGCGCCGTAGTGGCGCATGTTGACGTCGTCCTTGGTGCCGTGCATGACCGAGCCGGCGCCGAGGAACAGGCCCGCCTTGAAGAAGCCGTGCGCGATGAGGTGCGCGATGGCGATGACGTACCCGGCCTTGCCGAGCCCGGCGGCGAGCGTCATGTAGCCGATCTGCGACATCGTCGACCCGGCGAGGGCCTTCTTGATGTCGTCCTTGCCGCACCCGATGATCGCACCGGCGAGCAGCGTGGCGGCGCCGACGATCGTGACGACGAGCTGCGCGGTGGTCGACAGCTCGAAGATCGGCCCGGACCGGACGATCAGGTAGACGCCCGCGGTGACCATCGTCGCCGCGTGGATGAGCGCCGACACGGGCGTCGGGCCCTCCATGGCGTCCAGCAGCCAGGACTGCAGCGGGAGCTGCGCCGACTTGCCGCACGCGCCGAGCAGGAGCAGCAGCGCGACGGCGGTGGCCGTCCCGGTGCTCAGCTCGGCGGCGAGGCCGGCGTGCTCGGCGCCCTCACCGAGCACCTCGGTGAAGTCGACCGAGCCGAGCGCGCTGAACAGCAGCGCGATCGCCAGGATCAGCCCCATGTCGCCGACGCGGTTGACGACGAACGCCTTCTTCGCGGCGGTCGCGGCGGTCGGCTTGTGCTGCCAGAACCCGATGAGCAGGTACGAGGCGAGGCCGACGCCCTCCCAGCCGATGAAGAGCACGACGAAGTTGCCGCCCAGGACGAGCAGCAGCATCGCGGCCACGAACAGGTTCAGGTACGCGAAGAACCTGCGCCGGTCGGGGTCGTGCTCCATGTAGCCGATGGAGTAGATGTGGATCAGCGATCCCACACCGGTGATCAGCAGGACGAAGCTGATGGACAGCGGGTCCACCAGCAGGTCCATGCCGACGTTGAACGCCCCGACGTCGATGAAGTCCCACAGGTGCAGGGTGCGGCGCCGCTCTTCGGCGTCGTATCCGAGCATCTGGGCGAACATCGCCGCGCCGACGACGAACGATCCGACCGACATGGCGACGCCGAGCAGGTGCCCCCAGCGGTCGGTGCGCCTCCCCCCGAGGAGGAGGATCGCGGCGCCCGCGAGCGGCAGCGCGATCAGGAGCCAGGCCGCGGCCTGGATGCCTTCGGCTTGCATCCCCGCCCTCTCAGTACTTCAGCAGGTTCACGTCGTCGACCGACGAGGACCTGCGGGTCCGGAAGATGGTCATGATGATCGCCAGACCCACCACGACCTCCGCGGCGGCCACCACCATCACGAAGAAGGCGATGATCTGGCCGTCCAGGTTGCCGTGCATGCGGGAGAACGACACGAACGCGAGGTTCGTCGCGTTCAGCATGAGCTCGACGCACATGAACACCACGATCGCGTTGCGCCGCACGAGGACGCCGACCGCTCCGATGGTGAACAGGACCGCCGAGAGCGCCAGGTAGTGCTCCGGGCTCATTTACCGGCCTCGCCTTCGTTGCCCTGCGCGGACCCGCCGGCCGCGGGACCGCCCGCGGCCGGGGAGCCCGTCTTGACGACGCGCGACTCGGCGTCGGCGTCCTCCGCCTCGTGGGTGGCGGCCCGCACGGCGGCGACGTCCGCCTCGGCCGCCTCGGTCTCGGTCCCGCCGTGCAGGTCGGCGTGCCGCTGCGCCGTGTCGGTGCGGGCGGCGATGACCGGGTTGACCGACAGTTCCGACGGGGTCCCGTCGGGCAGCAGCGCCGGCATGTCGACGGCGTTGTGCCGGGCGTAGGTGCCCGGACCGGGCAGCGGGCCCGGGTGCTCGCCCGTCCGGAACCGGCGCTCGGACAGGTCCCGCTGCGTCGGCTTCGGCTCGGTGCGCTCGCGGTGCGCCAGCACCATCGCGCCGAGCGCCGCCGTGATCAGCAGGGCGCTGGTCGCCT
This sequence comes from Actinomadura sp. WAC 06369, assembly GCF_003947565.1. Lineage (NCBI taxonomy): Bacteria > Bacillati > Actinomycetota > Actinomycetes > Streptosporangiales > Thermomonosporaceae > Actinomadura > Actinomadura sp. WAC 06369. The sequence goes on from NZ_QHJN01000037.1 coordinate 28,415, forward strand.
CGAACGCGAACACGTACTTGGAGAACAGCAGCCGGGCCAGCCCGACGATGTTGCCCTCGGCGTTCGCGGCGGCGAGCCCCGCGGAGTCGCCCAGCGCGGCGTTGCCGATCCCGGCGCCGACCAGGCCGATGAAGCCGAGCGCGGCGACCACCGCCCAGAAGCGCTGCCCCCGGATCGTCTCGACGAGCGAGTCGGTCGAGCTGACGCCGACGACCATCATCACGAACAGGAACAGCATCAGCACGGCGCCGGTGTAGACGATCACCTGGACGAACGCCAGGAACGGCGCGTGCTGCAGCGCGTAGATCGCGGCGAGCGAGAGCATCACGGTCGCCAGCAGCAGCGCCGAGTGCACCGCCCGCCGCATGAAAATCATGCCGAGTGCGGCGCCGACCGACACGATGGCGAGGAGCCAGAAGAAGAACGGCTCCCCCGCCTGCTTGTCGGCGACCTCCGCCGCGAGCGCCTCGGCCGCGAGGACGTGCCCGTTCACTTCCGGTCACCGCCCTTGCGCGCCTTCTTGCCCTTCTCGGCGGCCGCGGCCTGGTCGGCGCTCGCCCGTCCGCCGCCCTCGGACGGGACGGTCGGTGCGGACGCGGCCTCGGAGTCCTCCAGGCCGAGCCGGTAGTAGTCCTCCTCGGTGTCGCCGAGCCGCATCTCGTGCGGCGGCGGCTCCATGCCCTCGCGCAGCGGCGCCAGCAGCATGTCCTTGGTGTAGATGAGGCTCTCGCGGCTGTCGTCGGCGAGCTCGTACTCGTTCGTCATCGTCAGCGCCCGGGTGGGGCACGCCTCGATGCAGAGCCCGCACAGGATGCAGCGCAGGTAGTTGATCTGGTAGACGCGGCCGTACCGCTCGCCGGGCGAGTAGCGCTCGTCGGCGGTGTTGTCGGCCCCCTCCACGAAGATCGCGTCGGCCGGGCACGCCCAGGCGCACAGCTCGCAGCCGACGCACTTCTCCAGGCCGTCCGGCCACCGGTTGAGCTGGTGGCGGCCGTGGAAGCGCGGCGCGGTGGGCCGCTTCACCTCGGGGTACTGAACGGTCTCGCTCTTGCTGAACATCTGGTGGAACGAGACCCCGAACCCCTTGACCGGATTCAGGAAATCAGTGAGTCCCACTGGTGACCTCCTCAGGAGGGGTGTCGATCGTGGACGGCCCGGGCGGCGTCTGGACTCGCGCGGCGGCGCCCCGGCCGTGGTAGTGCGGCGCGTCCATCGGAGGCACCGGGAACCCGCCCTCCGCCGCGCCGCCCGCGCCCGCGGCGGAGGCGCCGCCCGCCGCGGGACCGCCCGCGCCGCCGGCGCCGCGCTTCGCGGCCTCCTTGTCGTCGTCACCGCCGCGGATCATCTCCCACAGCACGGTGAGGACGAGGACGATCGCGGCGGCCACCGCGGCGGCGATCACGATCTGCCGCATGTCGTAGCCCTCGTTGCGGAGCCCGCGGATGGTGGCGACCAGCACGATCCAGGCGATGGAGAAGGGCATCAGCACCTTCCACCCGAGCTTCATCAGCTGGTCGTAGCGGACGCGCGGGAGCGAGGCCCGCAGCCACACGAAGAACCAGATGAACAGCCAGACCTTGACCAGGAACCACAGCACCGGCCACCAGCCGGAGTTGGCGCCCGCCCAGAACGTGGAGATCGGCGCCGGGGCCCGCCAGCCGCCGAGGAACAGCGTGGTGGCGAGCGCCGACAGCGTCGCGAGGTTGATGTACTCGGCGAGGAAGAACATCGCGAACTTCAGCGACGAGTACTCGGTGTGGAAGCCGCCGACCAGCTCGCCCTCGCCCTCGGGGAGGTCGAACGGGATGCGGTTCGACTCGCCCATCATCGTGATGACGTAGACGATGAACGACGGCAGCAGCAGCACCGCGAACCACTTGTCGTGCTGCGCCGCGACGATCTCCGACGTGGACATCGACCCGGCGAACAGGAACACGGCCACGAACGACAGCGCCATCGCGATCTCGTAGGAGATCACCTGCGCGGACGAGCGGAGCCCGCCGAGCAGCGAGTACGGCGACATCGACGACCAGCCCGCCAGCACGATGCCGTAGACGCCCATGGACGCCATCGCCAGCACCAGCAGGACCGCGACCGGGAGGTCGGTGCCCTGCAGCGGCGTCTGGTGGCCGAACACCGACACCGTCGGCCCGAACGGGATGATGGCGAAGGAGATGAAGGCCGGGACCGCCGCCATGATCGGCGCCAGGACGAACACGACCTTGTCGACCTGGCGCGGGACGATGTCCTCCTTCAGCGCCAGCTTGATGCCGTCGGCGAGGCCCTGCAGCAGGCCCTGGGGCCCGGCGCGGTTCGGGCCGACGCGCAGCTGCATCCGGCCGATGACGCGCCGCTCGACCCACATCGACAGCAGGACGGTCAGCACCAGGAAGACGAAGATGACCAGGACCTTGCCGCCGATCAGCCACCACGGGTCCTTGCCGAAGTCGGCGAGCGTGGGATCGGCCGGCGCGGCGAGCGGCGCGGCCGCGAGCGGGCTCATTCGGTGCCTCCAGCGTTGATCTGCACGACGCTCCCCGCGACCGCGCCGAGGTCCCGGTGGAGGGCGCAGCCGGCCGAGTTCGTCGGCAGCCACACCACCCGGTCGGGCAGGTCGGCGCTGATCTCCAGCGGGAGCGTGACCGACCCGCGGCCGGTCGAGACCGTCACGGAGCCGACGCCGTCGACCGGACGGGCGCCGATCTCCTCGGCCGTCGCGGGCGACAGCCGCGCCACCGCGCCCTTCGCGGTGCCGGCGAGGAACGGCTCGCCGTCCTGCAGCCGGCCCCGGTCGAGCAGCAGCCGCCACGTCGCCACGACCGCCTCGCCGCGGCCCGGCTCGGCCGGGACCGCCTGCGGGACGTTCGGGGCGTCGGGCCGCTCGCCGCGGTGCGCGCCGAGGTCGGTCAGCTCGCGGCGGGCCGCCTCCGGGCCGGGCAGCCCGAGGTGGACGTCCATCTCGTCGGCGAGCGCGTTCAGCACCCGCAGGTCCGACAGCGTCCCCGCCGACTTCAGCACGACGTCGAACGGGCGGCCGCGGCCCTCCCAGTCGACGAACGTCCCGGACTTCTCCGCGACGGTCGCGACGGGCAGCACCACGTCGGCGCGGTCGGTGACGGCGCTCGGCCGCTGCTCCAGGCTCACCACGAACGGGACGGCCTCGATCGCGCGGAGCGCGGCCTCCGGGTCGGCGAGGTCGCCGGGGTCGACGCCGCCGACCAGCAGCGCGCGGCGCTCGCCGCGCGCCGCCGCCGCGAGGACGGCCTCGGCGTCCAGGCCCGGGGCCGCGGGCAGCTCGGCGACGCCCCACGCCCGCGCGACCTCCGCGCGGGCGGCGCCGTCGGCGACCGGGCGGCCGATCGGCAGCAGCCCGGGCAGCGCCCCGGCCTCCACCGCGCCGCGCTCCCCGGCCCGGCGCGGCACCCAGGCGAGCCGGGCGCCGGTGGCCTTGGCCAGCCGGACCGCCGCCGACAGGGCGCCGGGGCTGCCCGCGAGCCGCTCGCCGGCGAGGACGACCGCGCCGGGCGTCTCCAGCAGCCCCCGGACGTCCGCGAACGCGTCGTCGGAGATGAGCGCGCCGATCGTCTCGGCCTCGGCCCCGGGGCGGGTCGGCAGCAGCGTCCCGCCGACCTTCTCCAGGCCGCGGGTCGCGAACGGCGCCGCCGCGTACACCTTCAGGTTCTTCTTGCGGAACGCCTTGCGGAGCCGCAGGAAGACGATCGGCGACTCCTCCTCGGGCTCGAACCCGGCGAGCAGGACGACCGGCGCCTTCTCCAGGTCGGCGTAGGAGACCTCGATCGAGCGGCCCGCGACGGACGAGGCGAGGAAGTCGGCCTCTTCCGCCGACATCGGGCGCGCCCGGAAGTCGACGTCGTTCGTGCCGAGCGCGATCCGCGCGAACTTGGCGTAGGCGTAGGCGTCCTCAAGGGTGCCGCGCCCGCCGGGCAGCACCCCGGCCGAGCCGCGCGCCGCCGCGAGGCCGCGCGCCGCGATCGTGAGCGCCTCCGGCCAGGACGCGGCCTCCAGCTCCCCGTCCTCGTTCCGGACGAGCGGGTGCGTGAGCCGGTCCGGCTGGGTGCCGTAGGTGAACGCCCAGCGGCCCTTGTCGCAGTTCCACTCCTCGTTGACCTGCGGGTCGTCCCCGGCCAGCCGGCGGGTGATCTTCCCGCGCCGGTGGTCGGTGCGCAGCGCGCAGCCGGACGCGCAGTGCTCGCAGGTGCTCGGCTGCGAGACGAGGTCGAACGGCCGCGACCGGAACCGGTAGGCGGCGCCGGTCAGCGCCCCGACCGGGCAGATCTGCACGGTGTTGCCGGAGAAGTACGACTGGAACGGCTTGCCGTCCGCGGCGCCGACCTGCTCCTTGGCGCCGCGCTCGAACAGGTCGATGAACGCGTCCCCGGCGATCTGGTCGGAGAACCGGGTGCAGCGGGCGCACTGGATGCAGCGCTCCCGGTCGAGCAGCACCTGGCTGGACAGCGGGATCGGCTTGGGGAACGTCCGCTTGGTCTCGGTGAACCGGGACTCGCCGCGCCCGTTGGACATCGCCTGGTTCTGCAGGGGGCACTCGCCGCCCTTGTCGCAGATCGGGCAGTCCAGCGGGTGGTTGATCAGCAGCAGCTCCATGACCCCGTGCTGCGCCTTGTCGGCGACCTTCGAGGTGAGCTGCGTCTTGACGACCATGCCGGGCATGACCGTGGTCGTGCAGGACGCCGCGGGCTTCGGCATGCCGCGCCCGTTGCCCATGTCCGGCACCTCGACCAGGCACTGGCGGCAGGCGCCGACCGGGTCGAGCAGCGGGTGGTCGCAGAACCGCGGGATCTGGATGCCGAGCAGTTCGGCGGCCCGGATGACGAGCGTGCCCTTCGGCACCTCGATCTCGAAGCCGTCGATGGTGACCTGCACCATCTCTTCGGCGGGGGCGACGTTCTGCTTGTCGCCGGAGGTAACAGTCATCAGGCACCTGCCCAAACGGTGGACTTGGCCGGGTCGAAGGGGCAGCCGCCCTGCTCGAAGTGCTGCAGGTACTCGTCCCGGAACAGCTTGATGGACGAGACGACCGGGCTCGTCGCGCCGTCGCCGAGCGCGCAGAACGAGCGGCCGAGGATGTTGTCGGACAGGTCGAGGAGGGTCTCGAGGTCCTCCTCCTCGCCCTTGCCGGCCTCCAGCCGCTTGAGCATCTGCTTGTACCAGTACGTGCCCTCGCGGCACGGCGTGCACTTGCCGCACGACTCGTGCGCGTAGAACTCCGACCAGCGCAGCACGGCCCGGACGACGCAGGTCGTCTCGTCGAAGATCTGCAGGGCGCGGGTGCCGAGCATCGACCCCGCGGCCCCGACGGACTCGAAGTCCAGCGGGACGTCCAGGTGCTCGTCGGTGAAGATCGGCGTGGACGAACCGCCGGGCGTCCAGAACTTGAGCCGGTGGCCCTCGCGGATCCCGCCCGCCATGTCGAGGAGCTCGCGCAGCGTGATGCCGAGCGGCGCCTCGTACTGGCCGGGCCGGGTGACGTGCCCCGACAGCGAGAAGATCCCGAAGCCCTGGGACTTCTCGGTGCCCATCGAGGCGAACCATTCCGGCCCGTTCCCGACGATCGAGGGAACCGACGCGATCGACTCGACGTTGTTGATGACGGTGGGCCCGCCGTACAGGCCCGCCACGGCCGGGAAGGGAGGCTTCAGCCTGGGCTGACCGCGGAACCCCTCCAGCGAGTCCAGCAGCGCCGTCTCCTCGCCGCAGATGTAGGCGCCGGCGCCGCTGTGGACGACGACGTCCAGATCGAAGCCGGAGCCGAGGATGTCCTTGCCGAGGTATCCCGCCTCGTACGCCTCCGCGACGGCCTGGTGCAGCCGCCGGATGACGTGCAGCACCTCGCCGCGGACGTAGATGAACGCCTGGTTCGACCTGATCGCGTACGAGCTGATGATGACGCCCTCGACGAGGACGTGCGGGTTGGCCATCATCAGCGGGATGTCCTTGCACGTGCCCGGCTCGGACTCGTCCGCGTTCACCACCAGGTAGCGCGGGTTCGGGCTGCTCGGCGGCAGGAAGCCCCACTTCATGCCGGTGGGGAACCCGGCGCCGCCGCGGCCGCGCAGGCCGGAGTCCTTCACCTGCTGGACGATGTCGTCCGGGGCCATCCCCAGCGCCTTGCGCAGCGCCGTGTAGCCGCCCTCGCGCTCGTAGCCGGCGCGGGTGAAGGAGTCGGCCTGATCCCAGTTCTTCGTGAGGATCGGGGTGAGCGTCGTTCCTGGTCGCGCGGTCACTTGTTGCGCCCCTCCTGCGTTCCCGGCTTCACGTCGCCGCCGATGGGCTTGCCGGGCTCGTTCGGCGGCGGGTCGGTGACCTCGGACGGCCGCACCGGCTCGTCCGGCCGCGCCGCCTCGACGTCCGCCGGCGGGGCCGCCCAGCCGCGCCGCTTCGCCAGCTCCAGCCCGCGCAGCGACTCCGGTCCGGCCTGGACGCCCTCGCCCGCGCGGCCGTCGGGGAACCCGGCGAGGACGCGCGACGCGTCCTTCCAGCCGCACAGCTTGCCCGGCCCGCGCGAAGGAAGGACTTCCTTACCGGAGCGCAGGTCGTCGACCAGCTCCTTGGCCTTCGCGGGAGTCATGTTGTCGAAGAACTCCCAGTTGACCATCATCACGGGCGCGAAGTCGCAGGCCGCGTTGCACTCGATCCGCTCCAGGCTGACCTTGCCGTCCGGGGTGGCCTCGTCGTGGCCCACCCCGACGTGCTCGGACAGCTCGTCCCAGATCTGGTCGCCGCCCATCACCGCGCACAGCGTGTTGATGCACACGCCGACGTGGTACTCGCCGACCGGCGCGTGCTTGTACTGCGTGTAGAACGTCGCGACGCCGGTCACCTGCGCGGCCGTGATCCCGAGCTGCTCGGCGCAGAACTCGATGCCGTCCTGCGTGACGTGCCCGTCCACCGACTGCACCAGGTGCAGCAGCGGCAGCAGCGCCGACCGCGGCTTCGGGTACCGCGCGATGATCTCCTTGGCGTCCCGTTCGAGCCGGACGCGCACGTCCGTTTCGTACGTCATCGGTCCACTCCCCCCATGACCGGGTCGATGCTCGCCACGGCCGCGATGACGTCCGCGATCATGCCGCCCTCCGCCATCGCGGGCGTCGCCTGCAGGTTGACGAAGGACGGCTCGCGGAAGTGCACCCGGTACGGGCGGGTGCCGCCGTCGCTGACCACGTGCGCCCCGAGCTCGCCGCGCGGCGACTCGATCGGCGCGTACGCCTGCCCGGCCGGGACCCGGAAGCCCTCCGTCACCAGCTTGAAGTGGTGGATCAGCGCCTCCATCGAGGTGCCCATGATGTGCGCGATGTGGCGGGGCGAGTTGCCCATGCCGTCCGCGCCGATCGCCAGCTGCGCGGGCCAGCCGATCTTCTTGTCCTCGATCATCACGGGCCCCTTGACCGACTGCAGCCGCTCGTAGCACTGCTCGACGATCTTGAGGGACTCCTCCATCTCCTGCATGCGCACGAGGTAGCGCCCGTAGACGTCCGCGCTCTCCTGCGTGGCGACCTCGAAGTCGTACGTCTCGTAGCCGCAGTAGGGCTGCGACTTGCGAAGATCCCACGGGAGGCCGGTCGCGCGGAGCACGGGCCCGGTGATGCCGAGCGCCATGCAGCCGGTAAGGTCCAGGTACGCGACGTCCTTCGTGCGCGCCAGGTAGACGGGGTTGGCGTCCATCAGCTTCCGCAGCGCCTGGATCCGCTTCGGCATCCGGTCCAGATAGTCGCGGATCTTGCTGAGCGCACCGCTGGGAAGGTCCTGGGCGACGCCGCCCGGACGGACGTACGCCATGTTCATGCGCAGGCCCGTGATCTCCTCGAAGAGATCGAGGGTGTACTCGCGCTCCAGGAAGCCGTTGAGCATGACCGTCGTCGCGCCCAGCTCCAGGCCGAACGTGGCGATCGCCACGAGATGCGAGGAGATGCGGTTGAGCTCCATCATCATCACGCGGATGATCTGCGCCCGCTCCGGCACCCGGTCGGTGACGCCGAGCAGCTTCTCCACGCTCATGCAGTACGCCGTCTCGTTGAAGATCGGCGCGAGGTAGTCCATGCGCGTGCAGAACGTCGTGCCCTGCGTCCAGGTGCGGTACTCCATGTTCTTCTCGATGCCGGTGTGCAGGTACCCGATGCCCACCCGGCACTCGGTGACCGTCTCACCGTCGAGGGTCAGGATCAGCCGGAGCACCCCGTGCGTGGACGGGTGCTGCGGCCCCATGTTGACGACGAGGCGCTCGTCGCCGCCGTCCTCGGCACCGGACACGACCTTGTCCCAGTCCTGCCCGCCCACGTCGAAGACGCGGCCCTCGGCCGCCTCCTCGGCGGCGTAGGCGTCGTATTCGGTGTACTTCGTGCTGCTCACGTGTACGACCTCCGCTCGTCCGGAGGCGGGATCTCCGCTCCGCGGTACTCGACGGGGATGCCGCCGAGGGGGTAGTCCTTGCGCTGCGGGTGGCCGACCCAGTCGTCGGGCATCTCGATGCGGGTGAGCGCCGGATGCCCGTCGTAGACGATGCCGAAGAAGTCGTACGTCTCCCGCTCGTGCCAGTCGGCCGTCGGGTAGACCGGCACGAGCGACGGCAGGTGCGGGTCCGCGTCGGGGCAGGTCGTCTCCAGCCGGACGCGCCGGTTGTGCGTGATCGACAGCAGGTGGACGACCGAGTGCAGCTCGGCGCCCGTGTCGTCGGGGTAGTGCACGCCCGAGACGCTCGAGCAGAGCTCGAACCGGAGCGCGGGGTCGTCCCGCATCGTCCGCGCGAGCTCCAGGAGGTGGTCGCGCCGCACGTGGAACGTCAGCTCGCCGCGGTCGACGACGACGCGCTCGACCGCGTCGCCGAACCGCGGGTAGGCGCGTTCCAGAGCGTCCGCGACGTCGTCGAACTCACCGGCCTCGGCGGTGCCGCCCGGCCCGCCGTACGGGCGCGGCGCCGACACCTTCGGCGACTGCCGGACGACCAGGCCGCCGTACCCGGAGGTGTCGCCGGTGGTGTTCGCGCCGAACATCCCCTTCCGGACGACCGGCTGCTCGCGGCGCTCGTCCTCGGCCTGCGCGGGCAGCCGGTCCGCCGCCTGCTCGGCCTGCTGCTCGGGATTCTGCGAACTCATCGATCAGGCCCCCTGTCCCAGGAGCGGAAGCCGTCGCCGCTTAGCCTCTTCCAGCTCCTCGATCTGCTTCGCGCGCTGCGGGCCCAGCTTGGTGTTGTTCACCTGGTCGTGCAGCTTGAGGATCGCGTCGATGAGCATCTCCGGGCGCGGCGGGCAGCCGGGGAGGTAGATGTCCACGGGGACGATGTGGTCGACGCCCTGCACGATCGCGTAGTTGTTGAACATGCCGCCGGACGAGGCGCAGACGCCCATCGCGATGACCCACTTGGGCTCGGTCATCTGGTCGTAGATCTGCCGCAGCACCGGCGCCATCTTCTGGCTCACCCGGCCCGCGACGATCATCAGGTCGGCCTGCCGCGGCGTCGCCGACGCGCGCTCCATGCCCCAGCGGGAGAAGTCGTGCTTGGGGTCGCCGGCCGCCATCATCTCGATCGCGCAGCACGCCAGGCCGAACGTCGCCGGCCACATCGAACTGGCCCGTGCCCATCCCGCGACCTGCTCGACCGTGGTCAGCAGGAACCCGCTGGGCAGTTTCTCTTCAAGACCCATGTCAGTCCCACTCCAGACCGCCGCGCCGCCACACGTAGGCGTACGCCACAAGCAAGGTGACGATGAAAAGCACCATCTCGATGAGAGCGAAGATCCCCATCTGGTCGAAAGCGACGGCCCAGGGGTAGAGGAAGACGATCTCGATGTCGAAGATGATGAACAGCATTGCCGTCAGGTAGTACTTGATCGGGAAACGTCCCCCGCCCACCGGCTGCGGGGTCGGCTCGATGCCGCACTCGTAGGCGTCCAGCCGGGCGCGGTTCCAGCGCTTCGGGCCGGTGAGCGAGGCCATCGCCACTGAGCCGACCGCGAAGAGGGCGGCGAGCACCCCCAGCACAATGATCGGTACATAGAGATCCATGGTCTCTACTGCCTCTCCTCGGAACGTACGACGCTGTACGGGGCGACGTGACCCTTTACACGCTCGTGACATCTGTCACGAGCACGGTCCGCCACCCTAGCCAAGGTGACCAATAGCACTCCCCTCAGGGGGTCGGGTACGTCGAATCAACCCGCTCACCTGCCGAAACTTTGCGCTCATGGAGCGCTCCTCGGATACCTCAAGCCGCCGGCGCCACCTTCTGCATCGCATTGATGACCCGGTCCATCGCGTCGCCGCCCTTGGGGTCGGTGAGGTTCGCGAGGAGCTTCAGGGTGAACCGCATCAGGGTGGGGTGGGGCAGGCCGTGCGCGGTGAGGAACTTCATCACGCGCGGGTCCCCGATGGCCTGGACGAACACGCGGGCCAGCGTGAAGTACCCGCCGTGCTCGTCCTTCAGGATGCGCGGGTACTCGTGCAGCGTCCGCTCGCGCTGCGCGGGGGTGCGGCGCGCCAGCGCCTGCACCATGATGTCGGCGGCCAGCCGCCCGGACTCGAGCGCGTAGTCGATGCCCTCGCCGTTGAACGGGTTGATCATGCCGCCGGCGTCGCCGACGAGCAGCATCCCGCGGGTGTAGTGCGGCTGCCGGTTGAAGCCCATCGGGAGCGCGGCGCCGCGGATCGGGCCGGTGGCGTGCTCCTCGGAGAACCGCCACTCCTCCGGCATCTGCGCGCACCAGCGCTTCATCATGCCGCGGTAGTCGACGTTCTGGAACGCCTTGCTCGTGTTGAGGAGGCCGAGTCCGACGTTGGACGTCCCGTCTCCCACGCCGAACACCCAGCCGTAGCCGGGCAGGAGGCGCTCGCCGTCCCACAGTTCGAGCCACGCCTCCATGTACTCGTCGTCGTGGCGCGGGGTCTCGAAGTAGCGGCGGACGGCGACGCCCATCGGCCGGTCCTCGCGGCGGCGCAGCCCCATCGCGAGCGACAGCCGGGTCGAGTTGCCGTCGGCGGCGACGACGAGCGGGGCGCGGAACTCGGTCTCCTCGCCCTCGTACTTCGCGGTGACGCCGGCGATCCGGTCGGTGCGCTCGTCCAGGATCGGGCCGGTGACGTTGCAGCCGGTCAGCAGCTTGGCCCCGGCCTTCGCGGCGTGCTCGGCGAGGAGCTGGTCGAGGTCGGTGCGCTTCCGGACGAGCCCGTAGTCGGGGAAGCTCGCGAGCTCCGGCCACGGCAGCTCCACCTTCACGCCGCCGCCGTAGATCCGCAGCCCCTTGTTGCGCCCCCAGCCGGGGTCGTTGATGTCGACGCCCATGCCGATCAGGGCGCGGACGGCCCGCGGCGTGAGCCCGTCGCCGCAGATCTTGTCGCGGGGGAACGTGGCCTTCTCCAGCAGCAGCACGTCGAGGCCGGCTTGGGCGAGCCAGTACGCGGTGGACGATCCGGCGGGGCCCGCCCCGACGACGATGACATCGGCGTGTCGGGTGGAGTCGGTCACGATGGTCCTCTTCGTTCGTTCGCTTGTGAAGTACTTCACAAGGTTCCGGTGGGGAGTCTATTCCTTTATCACGGTCAGTGGGTACCTCTGGGCCGTTCCCGTTTTGGACCGGTCCCAGGACCGCCGGGCCGCGGGGGCGGTCAGCCCGGGTTCGTGGCGTGGTGCATCGCGGCCACCCCGAACGTGAGGTTCCGCCAGCGCACCGCGTCCCAGCCGGCCTCCTGGAGCAGCCGCGCCAGCGCCGCCTGGTCCGGCCAGGCGAGCGTCGACTCGGCCAGGTACCGGTAGGAGTCGGGGTTGGAGCTGACCCGCGCGAGCAGCGGCAGCCCGAACTTCAGGTGGGCGCGGTGCCCGAACGCGAGCAGCGGGTTCGGGGGGTGGCTGACCTCGCACACCAGGAGGCGCCCGCCGGGGCGCGTCACCCGGCGCAGCTCGCGCAGCGCGCGGACGGTGTCGGCGACGTTGCGGAGGCCGAACGAGATCGTGACGGCGTCGAACGCGCCGTCCGCGAAAGGGAGGCGCAGCGCGTCCCCGGCGACGAAGCTCAGCCGCGCCGTCCCCGCCTGCCGCCGCACGCCGACGCGCAGCATGCCGAGGGAGAAGTCGCAGGCCACGGTGGAGGCGCCCGCGTCGGCGAACGGCACCGAGGACGTCCCGGTCCCGGCCGCGAGGTCGAGGACCCGCTCGCCCGGCCGCGCGTCCAGCGCCCGGACGGCCTCCCGCCGCCACCGCCGGTCCCGGCCGCCGGTCATCAGCGTGTTGAGCAGGTCGTACCGCTCGGCGGTGCCGTCGAACATCGCCGCGACGTCGGCGGGCTTCTTATCCAGTGAGGCGCGGGTCATGGCCCCAGCCTAAGAGGCGGGGGCGAGAGGGCGTGCGGCGCCTCGGCGCCAGGGGCTCAGGCGGCCCCGCGGGGGGCCGCTACGCGTCTTCCTTCGTGCGGCTCGCCTGGAACCTCCGCCACCGGCCGTCGACCGCGGCCGAGAGCCGGTCGCGCTGCGCGGACAGCAGCACGTAGCTGATGACCCCGCTGATCAGCAGCGCGAGCATCAGGAGCAGGAAACCGCGGGCGCCGAACAGCGCGAGCACCCCGGCGGTCGCCGCGAAGATCGCGAACCGCGCGATGGTGTAAAGGATTACGGAACGCATGGCCCCTCGACTCTACCCGCCCCTTTCCGTGGCCCCGCAGCAGGTGGGGCGGGACGGGCGGCGGGCGGCGGGACGGGCGGCGGGGCCTCAGCCGTAGATGTCCCGGAACAGCGCCGGGTCGACGTTGCCGCCGGACAGGATCGAGACGTACGTGCGCGCACCGGGCAGCTCGTCGCGGTGGAACAGGTACGCGGCGGTCGCGACCGCGCCGCCCGGTTCGGCGATCAGCCGCGCCTCGCGGGCGAGCCGCCGCATCGCGTGCCGGATCTCGTCCTCGGTGACGGTGAGGACGCCGTCCACGTGCTCGCGCAGGTGCGCGAACGGCAGCTCGCCGATCCGCTGGACGCGCAGCGCGTCGGCGATCGTCCGTCCGGTCTCCTCGGCGTCCCAGCCGACGGGGTGCCCCGCGTGGAACGAGTCGCGCGCGTCCGCCGCCAGCTCGGGCTCCACGCCGAACACCTTCGCCTCCGGGCGCACCGCCTTCACCGCCGCCGCGACGCCCGCGAGCAGGCCCCCGCCGCTCACCGGGACGAGCACGACGTCGACGTCCGGGCGGTCCCGGACGATCTCGAGCCCGCAGGTGCCCTGGCCCGCGATCACCCGGGGGTCGTCGTAGGGCGGGATGAGCGAGAAGCCGTGCGCGGCGGCGAGCTGGGCGGCGGTCTCCTCGCGCGCCGCCGAGTTGGGCTCGACGTACACGATCTCGGCGCCGAGCGCGACGCACGCGTCCACCTTCACGGCCGGAGTGGTGTGCGGCATGACCAGGACGGCCCGGATTCCGAGCGCGCGCGCCGAGAACGCCACGGCCTGGGCGTGGTTGCCACTAGAGTGCGTCACCACCCCGCGCGCGCGTTCGGCCTCGGGGAGCTGCGCGATGGCGGTGTGGGCGCCGCGGAGCTTGAACGCGCCGATCGGCTGCAGCGACTCGGCCTTCACCAGCAGAGCCGGGCCGCCGGGGTCGCCCGGGAACGGGACGAGCGGGGTACGGACGGCGACGCCCGCGAGCCGTTCGGCGGCCCGCTCGATCTCCGCCAAGGTCACAAGATCGGACATGCTCCGGAGACTATTGCGTCGCCGCCGTCCGCGCGGCCGTCACGGCCGTGACACGGCAGGTCAGCCGGGGTCGGGGTGGCGGCTGTGACCCATGACGTGGTCACCGAGCGTCATCGCTCCAGCTCGCAGAACTACAGCCTGTCATGTTTTGCGAAAACAAGGGAGAAATCGGTCTTGACCCGCCACACTGTAAACAGTCCACCCGCGCCGAGAGCGGGACAAAGGGGGAGAGAAAACGTGGAGAGCACGAGCGAGCGCCTGCTGACCCCAGGAGAGGTCGCCGCCCTCTTCCGGGTCGATCCGAAAACGGTCACCCGCTGGGCCGCGGCGGGCCGGATCAGCAGCATCCGGACCCCCGGAGGGCACCGCCGCTTCCGGGAGTCCGAGGTCCACGCGCTGCTGCGGGGCGAAGAGCCGGTGGGGAGCCACCCCGCGCACTGACCCGGCCTCCGGCCAGGTCCGTTCGACCGGGAAGTCCGCGCGGGGGACGGCGGTCCGCGCCCGTCGCCCCTCCCGCCGCCCGGCACGCGACACCGGTTCTCGGGGGAACCGGTTCCGGAGCCGGCCCGGCGCCCGCGCACGCCCGGCACGCTCCACCCGCCGGCCCCGGCCGGCAGAGCGGGCGGCCTACTCCTCCTCCGCCTCGCCCGCCTTCCACTGCTCGAACCTGCGCAGCAGCTCCGCGTCGCCCTCCCGCCAGCCGCGCCGCCGCTCCGCCAGCTCCTCCTCGGTCAGCGACTGCGCGCGCAGCCGGTCGTAGTCGGGGTCGTCCGGGCCGACCTCCACGTAGGCGTCGGCGATGACGCGCCCCTCGCCCGCCCCGTCCTCACCGGGTTCGGCGAGCACGCTGTGCGGGACCCGGAGCGTGCCGTCGGGGAGCCGGATCACGTACATCGTCGATCACCATCGCCTGCCATCACGGGATCCTCTGAAGTGTGCCGCGGAACACACACCCTAGATCCCGAAGGTGCGGTTGAAGAAGAGCATGACCTCCAGCGCGGTGCGGATGTCGCCGCCGAGCATGTCGACGAGCGCCGGCCGCTGCCGCGAGGAGATGGCCGCGAAGGCGTCCGCGAAGAACTCGCGGCGGCCCAGCGCGTCCGGCTGCCGGTGGAAGTCGCTCGCCAGGTGCGGGCGGCACTGCGCGTACAGCGCGCGGAACGCCGCCGTGTCGGACGTCCAGCCCGCGCCGCCCTCGATGTCGTCGAGGGCGTGCCCCACCTCGTGCAGCATCACGTCGGGGGTCGGGGACGGCCGGTCCCCCACGACGATCTTGCGGTCGCCGTAGGCCCCCGCGCACACGTCCCACGTCGCCCGCCCCGACGGCAGCGGACGGTCCCGCAGGTGACCCATGTCGTCGAGCTGCGGCACGCCGCCCGGCCCCACGTACACGCCGTCCAGCCCGGCCGCGAGCCGCTCCTTCAGCGCGTCCGGCAGCCCGGCGAGGCTCTCGACCGCGCGGACCACCTCGGGCGTGGGCGGCCCGTCCCGGACGTCCCACTGCCGGTGCAGGATCCGCTCCAGGACGCCGCAGTGCCTGCGCCCGTCGGCCTCGTGCGGCGTGCCCGGCGGGTGCGGCTCCACCCGCGGCGGCGCGTCGTCGAGCTCGAAGTCCCGCCACGACAGGTCCCCGGTGCCGCGGCGCCCGGCCCCCGGCCGCCGCCGCGCGTACCGGCCGCCGAACCCCTCGGCCGTCCGGTCCGGGCCCGCGTCGACACCCGCGTCGGAGCCCGCGTCGAGGCCCGCGCCGGTCTCGACGGGGGCCGCGCCGCCGGGCGTCCGCGTGAAGGCGTCGTCGCGGCCGGACTTGCGGAACCGGCCGAACCGGTCGCGGGGCTGGTCGCGGGGCGGCCGCCCCGTGTCGGGCGGCGACGGCGCGTACCCCGGGTCGGCGGCCCGGTCGGCGGCCCGGTCGGCGGGGCGGAACGGCCCGCCGCGGGAGAACCCCCTGAACTCCCGGGGTTTGCGGTGGACGCCTTTGAAGCGCATCGGGCTCCTCTGTCGACGGGACCCGCGGATACCTGGGGCGGGCGGGGGTCCCCGAGGAAGCGTAAGCCGGAACCCGACACCCCGTCATCCCCGGCGGTCACGGAAACTTTCAGGGATGACGTGGGCGCAGGTGACTAATTACCGGCGAAACCGGGCGTCCTGGCCATCATGCGTAAGAGTGCAGGCCAGAGAACATGTAGTTCACGCCGAAGAAGTTGAACATCAGCGCAGCGAACGCAATGAGCGCCAGGACCGCCGCCTTGCGGCCCTTCCACCCGGCCGTGGCGCGCGCGTGCAGGTACGCGGCGTAGATGACCCAGGTGATGAACGACCAGATCTCCTTGGGGTCCCAGCCCCAGTAGCGGCCCCACGCCTGGTCCGCCCAGATCGCGCCCATGATGATCGCGGCCGTCCAGATCGGGAACGCGAACATCGTGACGCCGTTCGCGAGCCGGTCCAGGCCGTCCGACGACGGCATCCGGGCCAGGATGCCGTGCTCGCGCAGCGTCCCCCGGCCCTCGGCGCGGGACTTGACCAGGTACAGGATCGTGGCGGCGCCCGCCACCGTGAACGCGCCCGTCGCGACGATCGCCGCACTGACGTGGATCGCGATCCAGTACGAGTTGAGCGCGGGGCTGACCGGACCGACCTCGTCGTACAGCCAGATGTTCGCGACGCCCAGCGCGACGACCGCGGCGACCATCACGAACGCGCCCAGGTAGCGGGCCCGGTACCGCAGCATCACGACGAGGAACGCGGTGACGGCGGCGAACGCGATCGCGGTGAGGAACTCGTACATGTTCGCCCACGGCCAGCGGTTCGCGGCCAGCCCCCGCGACACCAGCACGCCGAGGTGCGCGCCCCAGCCGAGGACGTTCAGCAGGATCGCCAGCTTCGCCGGCTCGATCTGCGTGCGCTCCGGTTCCGCGCCGTCCCCGGACGCCTCGGCCGTCCCGGCGTCCACGGACTCGGCCCCGGCCGCGCCGACCAGCACCTTCGCCTCGACCTCGGCGTCCGCGGCGAGCTTCGCCCGGCGGCGCCCGAAGCCGAGATCGGCCGCGTACGCGACCATCGCGATGATGTACAGCACCACCGTGGTCAGCATGAGCTTGTCGCTCAGATTCGCGAGGTCGGCGTCGCCCACCCTCGTCACTCCTTCGCTTCGTCCGCCGGACCGGTCTCCCGGCCGGCGCCGGGCTCGGCGCCCTGCCCGTCGTCGGCGGACTCCGCGTCGGGTCCGCCCTCGTCCGGGCCCGCACCGGGCCCGTCCCGCTCGGGACCGCGCAGCGCGGCCACGATGTCATCGAACTCCGAGGTCGCGGCGCCCAGCGTCAGGCCGCCGACCTCGACCACCGTACGCCCGCCCTTCCCGCCGGCCGCACGGACCCACACCCTGCGCCGCCGCACCATGAAGGACGCCACCACGCCCGCGACCGCGAGGATCGACGCGACCAGCGCGGGGATCCGCCCCGGGTCGCGGTTCACCGACAGGCTCGCCCACTCCCGGACGCCTTCGAACTTGATCGATCCGGCCCCGTTCGGCAGCTCGAACGTGTCGCCGGGCTCCAGCAGCTTCTGCCCGTCCTTGATCGGCTGGAGGGTCTCGCCGATCCCCTCCAGCTTGTACACCGACTGCGGCGTGCCGTCGTCCAGGCCGATGTCGCCCTTGAACGAGCTGATCGTCACGACCGGCCGCAGCGGCGCCGGGAACGCCGAGACGATCTGCTCACCGTCCTCCGTCGTGACCGCCGTCGGCCACAGGATCGCGTAGAACGCGAGCTGCTCCGGCTGCGCGTCCGGCGCCTTGATGACGCCCTCGGACGTGTAGTTCCGCGTCTCCATCGGCAGGAACGGCACCGCGTCCTGGAACGCCACGTTCCCGTCCGCGTCCTTGACCGTGAACACCGGCGAGTACCCGTGGTTCAGCAGGTAGACCTTCGCGCCGCCCACCATCAGCGGGTGGTTGACCTTCAGGTCGTACGCCTTCTCCGCGCCCTGCGGGTCGTCCCGGTAGTGGACCTTCGCGGTGAAGTCGGTCGCCTGCCCCCGGCTCTTCCCGTCCTTTTCGTACTCGGCCTGGAAGTCCTCCAGCCGGACGGTGAACGGCGGAAGGTCGTCCGAGTCGAACACCCGTCCGGGCTCGAACTGGTCGTAGAGGCTGAGCGAGTTCGCGAACGTGTCGTCCTCGGTCAGCAGGATGTTGCCCCGGTAGCCGAACAGGTTCCCGAGGCCGAGCGCGAACAGCAGCGCCAGCAGCGCCAGGTGGAAGACCAGGTTGCCGGTCTCCCCCAGGTAGCCCTTCTCCGCCGCCACCGCGCCGCCGCCGGCGTCCACCCGGAACCGCTTGCGGCGCAGCGCCCTGCGCGCGTCCTCCAGGACGTCCTCCGCCGCGGCGTCCGTCTCGAACGACGCCGACTGCGGCAGCCGCTTCAGGTTGCGCGGCGCCGCCGGCGGCCGCGCCCGCATCGACCGGTAGTGCTTCGCGGCGCGCGGGATCACGCACCCCGCCAGCGACACGAACAGCAGGATGTAGATCGCGGCGAACCACGGCGCCGCGAACACGTCGAACATCGAGAACTTGTCGAGCCACGGCCCGAGCGTCTTGTGCTCCTCCAGGTACGCCGCGACGTCCTCCGGCGCCTGCCCCCGCTGCGGGAACACCGACCCCGGCACGGAGCCCAGCGCCACCAGGAACAGCAGGATCAGCGCCGTCCGCATCGTCGTGAGCTGCCGCCACGCCCAGCGCAGCCAGCCCAGCGGGCCGATCCCCTTCGGCTTCGGCGCGTCCTGCGCCGCCTGCCGGGCCGCCGGCGGGCGCGTCCCGCTCTCGGTCTCAGTGTCGCTCATGTCAGATAACCGGTTCGAAGCCGCTGATCCACGACCTCAGCTCGATGGTCATGTCCCCCCACAGGCCGCTCACCAGCAGCACCCCGAGCAGCACCAGCATGCCGCCGCCGACCCGCATCACCAGCGGGTAGTGCCGCTTCACCGCGCCGAACGCCCCCAGCGCCCGCCGGTACGCCAGCGCCGCCGCCACGAACGGCAGTCCGAGCCCCAGACAGTACGCGAGCGACAGCAGTGCGCCGCGCCCCGCGCTCGCCTCCGTGACCGCGAGGCTCTGCACCGCGCCCAGCGTCGGCCCGATGCACGGCGTCCAGCCCAGCCCGAACAGCACCCCCAGCACCGGCGCCCCCGCGAGCCCCGCCGCAGGGAGCCGTCCCGACTTCACCGTCCGCTGGAGCCCCGGGATCAGCCCCATGAACGCCAGCCCGAACACGATCGTCACGACGCCGAGCACCCGCGTGATCGTCTCCTGGTACTCCAGCAGCCACCGGCCCAGGCCCCCGAACACCACGCCGTAGCTGACGAACACCGCCGAGAACCCCGCGACGAACAGCACCACGCCCGCGAGCAGCCGGCCCTTGCGCTCGTCCGCCAGGTCCGCGCCCGACATGCCCGTCACGTACGACAGGTAGCCCGGCACCAGCGGCAGCACGCACGGCGAGACGAACGAGACCAGCCCGGCCAGCGCCGCCAGCGGCGCCGCGGCCACCAGCGACCCGCTGACGACCGTCTGGTCCACCCCGGCCGCCGCGATCACTTTTCGGCGAGCACGTCGGCGACCAGCGGATTCAGCTTGCTGTACGTCGTCGCGCCGATGATCCGGGCGGCGACCCGGCCCTGCCGGTCCAGGACGAGCGTGCTCGGGATCGCGTTCGGCGGCACCTCGCGGAACGCGAGCGTCACCCGCCCGTCCGCGTCGAACACGCTCGGATATGACACCTTGAAGTTCCGCTCGAACGCCCGCGCGTTCGGCTTCGAGTCCTTGAAGTTGACGCCGACGAACGCCGCGCCCTTCGCCTCGTTCTCCTTGTGCACCTGCTCCAGCGACGGCGCCTCACCGCGGCACGGCGCGCACCACGACGCCCAGAAGTTCACCACGACGACCTTGCCCCGGTAGTCCGCCAGCCGGAACGCCTTCCCGTCCAGCATCTCCCCCGCGACCGTCCCGACCGCCTTGCGGTCGCCCGGCGTGTACTCCGTCACGTTCCCGTCGCCGGACACGAACCGGTTCTCGCCCGCCCCGTCCTGCGACGCGTCCGTCCCGGCACAGCCCGCGAGCAGCCCGCACAGGGCGACGGCGGCCGCCACGGCGCGCACACGGAAGACACGGGGGTTCAACGGCCCCTCCTACTACTACAGGTCGTAGTACAACAATCTACCGGCGCTCTCAGGCGCCCGCGACACCGGGCTCCCCGCCCAGCCCGCCGGCGGGCTCGCAGTACGACACCTCGACGAGCCGGTTCCCCTCGAACGTCAGGCTCGTCACGCTCGCCAGCCCGCACTCCCGCTTCACCGGGTGATGCCACAGCCGGCGCCGCTCCGCGTGCAGCCGCAGCACCCACACCGGAAGCTGATGGCTCACGCACACCGCCTCATGCCCGCGCGCCGAATCCCGCGCCCGGATCACCGCCGCCCGCATCCGCGCCGCCAGCTCCCGGTACGGCTCGCCCCACGACGGCTTGAACGGGTTCAGCAGGTACCGCCAGTGCTCCGGCCGCCGCAGCGACCCCGCCCCCACCCCGAACGTCAACCCCTCGAAGTGGTTGTCGGCCTCCGTCAGCCGGTCGTCCACCGTCACCGGCAGATCGAACGCGTCCGCCAGCGGCGCCGCCGTCTCGAGCGCCCGCTGCATCGGCGACGAGAACAACGCGGTGACGTCCCGATCGGAGAACCACTTCGCGGCCGCCTTGGCCATGAGGAGACCGTCCTCGCTCAGCCGGTAGCCGGGCAGCCGCCCGTAGAGGATTCCGCCCGGATTGTGCACCTCACCGTGCCGCAGCAGGTGAACGATCGTCTTCTCAGTCATGGCGTCGCCAGGGTACCTATTTATTGCAATGCCCTTGGCGTCAGGCCGCGCGAGGCGGCCTTCCTTCAACGGGCCTTGCGGCGATTGCTGCATCGCTCCGACTCGCCCGGGGGCTCGCTGCGCGATCGAGTTCTCGCTGAGCTCGAACTTGGCTTCGCTCGCAATCGCAGTGGTTCCCGTCCGCTCTGGCTGGGGCGGGGCTGAGGTGGGCTTGCCCACACCTCTTCGGGGGCGGTCGTCCTGATCTGGGGGATGTCCCCGCATTGGGTCTTGAGGGGGAACGGGGGAGGTCCCTGCGGCCGAAGCGGTGGTCGGACGGGCGGGGCGAGCATGGCTCGCATGACCACGATCAGTGAACCGGAGACCGTCGCCGCGCCGGTCCGGCCGGACCGGCGGATCGCCGCGCTGGACGACCTCCGAGGCTTCGCGCTCTGCGGGATCATCTTCATCAACATCCCGCAGACGCTGGAGATGTTCGACTACGCCGGGCAGCTGCCCGACGTCCTGCGGGTGTTCTTCCTGGGCCGCTTCTACCCGATCTTCTACCTGCTGTTCGGCATCGGGTTCGGGATCTTCCTGCGCTCCGCGCGGCGGCGCTCGCCGCGCCCCCGGACGCTGTTCCTGCGGAGGTTCGCGGCGCTGGGGTTCGCGGGCGCGCTGCTCCACCTGATCCAGCCCGGCGAGGTGCTCCTGCCGTTCGCCGTGACCGGCGTGCTGGTGCTGCTCCCGTTCAGCTACCTGGAGGGGCGGGCGCTGCTCACGGCGGGCGGCGTCCTGACCGTCCTCGGGGTGCTGGTCGGGGTGGGAGGGCTCGGGCTCCTGCCGGGCCTGTTCGTGCTGGGCTTCGCGCTCGCCGACCTGGACGTCCCCGCGAGGCTCACGCGGTCGGCGGGGGCGCTGGTCGCGATCGGGGCCGCCGCGGTCGTGACCGGATCGCTGGCCTGGACGCTGATCGCGATGGAGCTGCACGACATCGTCCAGATCCGGCTCGGGCTGATGTTCTCGCTGTCGATGGCCACCGGCTACGTGGTCCTCTTCCTGCTGGCGCTCCGTACGCCGGCCGTGGCCGCGCTGTCGTGGGTCCTGGGGCCCATGGGGCGCATGGCGCTCACCAACTACATGACCGCGGCGATGCTGTTCGTCCCGATCGGGGCGGCCATGGACCTGCGGGGATCGTCCGACTGGACGGCGGCGGCGCTGCTCGGGCTCGGGATCCTGGCCGCACAGGCGCTGTTCAGTAACCTGTGGCTCCGGGGCTTCCGCTACGGACCGCTGGAGTGGGCTTGGCGCTGCGTCACCTACTGGCGGTGGCTGCCGATCCGCGACCGGGAAGAGCACAGCACGGCATGACAGGACGGGAAGGCCGCGAAGTCCCGCTCCGCTCGGCGGTGCGGGGCGACGTCCTCGTCGCGGCCGTGCTGCTGTCCGCCAACCTCGCACGGATCCCCCACGTCCTGTCGCTGCACCCGGCGGAACCGGACTGGACGATCGCGCTCGCCTACCTGCTCGCCTGCGTCGACCTGCTGGCCATCGCGGTGCGCCGGTACCATCCCGCGGCCGCCCTGGCCGCGGCGACGGCGGCGCCCCTGGCGACCGCCGCCCTGCCCGTGCGGCCCGCGCTGATCGGCATCGGGATCCTGTTCTGCGCCTACACCGTCGCCGTCCGGACGTCCTGGCCGCGGGCCGCGACCATCGTCGGCGCCGCCTGCGCGGCCCACCTGGCGGGCGGGCTCGCCGCCGTGGCCGCGGGCGGCTCGGTGGACGGCCTCGTCGCCTTCTGGGGCGGCGCGCCCCGGGACGCCTGGACGATGGCGACGGGGGCCGCCGCGGCGTACCTCGTGCCCGCGATGGCGGGGCTGACCGTCCGGACCCGCCGCGTCCACCGGGCCGAGACCGCGGCCCGCATCGAGCGCGACCGCGAGGAGCAGGCCGCGGCCGCGGTCGCCGAGGAACGCGCCAGGATCGCCCGGGAACTGCACGACATCGCCGCGCACGACCTGTCGGCGATCGTGGTCCAGGCGGGCGCCGCCGACCGGCTGCTGGACCGCGACCCCGAGGCCGTCCGCGCCACCTTGCGGTCCATCCGGGCGCAGGGCCGCGACACGCTGACCGCCCTGCGCACCATGGTGGGCCTGATGCGCGAGCACGATCGGGACGCGGACGTCCGGGCGCCGCAGCCGACGGCGGCCCGGCTGGAGGAGGTCGTCCGGCAGTCCCGGGACACCGGGATGGCGGTCGAGTTCCGCACGACGGGCGCGCCGCGCCGCCTTCCCCTGACCGTCGACCTGGCGGTCTCCCGGCTCGTCCAGGAAGCCCTGGCCAACGCCCGGGAGCACGCCCCGGGCGCGCCCGTCACCGTGGAGACGGCGTTCGGTGACGCTTCGCTGCGCGTCACCGTCCGCAACGCCGAGCCCGACCGCCCGTCCGGCCCGTCCGGTCCCGGGCGCGGCCACGGACTCCTCGGGATGCGCGAGCGCGTGCAGCACGCGGGCGGGGAGCTGCGCACGGGCCCGCGGCCCGACGGCGGCTGGCAGGTCGCCGCGACCTTCCCCCTCGACCAGGCGGGCGAGCGATGACGATCCGCATCCTGATCGCCGACGACCAGGCCGTCGTCCGGGCCGGGTTCCGCACGATCCTGGAGGCCGAGGACGACATCGAGGTCGTCGGGGAGGCGGCGGACGGCGCCGACGCCGTCCGGCTCGCCCGGCGGGACCGGCCCGACCTGGTGCTGATGGACGTGCGGATGCCGGTGCTGGACGGCATCGCCGCGACCGAGCGGCTGGCCGGCCCGGGCGTCGACGACCCGCTCGCCGTCCTCGTCGTCACCACCTTCGACCTGGACGAGTACGTCTTCGAGTCCCTCCGCTTCGGCGCCTGCGGCTTCCTGCTCAAGGACATCGAGCCGGACGAGCTGGTGCAGGCCGTCCGCGTCGTGGTGTCCGGCCAGGGGCTCCTCGCCCCGGCGGTCACCCGGCGGCTGATCGCGGAGTACGCCCGCGCGTCCCGCGCGGCCCGGCCCGCCCCGCCCCCGGTGCCCGACCTCACCGCACGGGAGCGGGACATGCTGCTGCTGATCGCGCGGGGGCTGTCGAACGCGGAGATCGCCGCGACCCTGTTCCTCAGCGTCTCCACGGTGAAGACCCACGTCGCCCGGCTGCTCGCGAAGATCGACTGCCGGGACCGGGTGCAGGCCGTCATCTACGCCTACGAGCACGGAATGGTCGAGCCCGGCGGGGCTCCGTGACCTCACCGCCGCCGCGGCCGAACCGGCGGCGGGTTCCGGTCGTCCCAATCCAGCGAAGATCACGTTGGTGGGAGGCGAGCACGTGTCCGAGTGGACGGTCAGCGGCTACACGGAGGTTCGGGAACTCGGCGCGGGCGCGCAGGGACGGGTCGTCCTGGCGCGGCACGACGCGTCGGGCGCCCCGGCGGCCATCAAGTACCTGCTCGGCGCGGACGAGGCCGACCGTGAACGGCTCCGGCACGAGGCCCGGATGCTCGGCCGGGCGGACAGCCCGCACATCGCCCGCCTCTACAGCCTCGTCGAGGGACCGGACGGCGCCGCGATCATCATGGAGGCGATCGACGGGGTCGCGCTCAAGGAGATCCTCGCCCGCGAGGGCGCGCTCGGCCCCGAGGCGTCCCTCGCCGTCCTCAAGGGCTCCCTCCTCGGCCTCGCCGCCGCGCACTCCCTGGGCGTCGTCCACCGCGACTACAAGCCCGCGAACGTGGTCGTCCCCGCGGACGGCCTGAGCCGCCTCGTCGACTTCGGCATCGCCGCCCCCGCCGGGCAGGAGGCGGGCGGCGCCGGCACGCCGTACTACATGGCGCCCGAGCAGTGGGACCGCCACACGGCCACCCCCGCCACCGACGTGTACGCCGCGACCTGCGTGTTCGTCGAGTGCGTCACCGGCAGCCGTCCGTACACCGGGAACCGCGCCGCGCTCATGCTCGCCCACCGCACGGGCGAGATCCCCCTCGGCGCCGTCCCCGAACCCCTCCGCCCCCTCGTCGCCCGCGGCATGGCGAAGTCCCCCGCGGACCGTCCCGCCGCCGCGTCCGCGTTCGTCGAGGAACTGGAGGCCGTCGCCGTCGCGGCCTACGGCCCCGGCTGGGAGCACACGGGCGTCCGCGCCCTCGCCGCCTCCGCCGCCGCGCTGGCGTCCCTCTTCCCGGTCGCGGCCGCCTTCTTCCCCGGCGCCGCGAGCCAAGCCGTCGCCTACGGCACCGCAGAAGCCACCGCCCAAGCAGGAGGCCAAACCGCCGCCGAGACCCTCGCCCACGGCACCGGCGAAGCCGCAGGCCAGGCAACAGCCGAGACCCTGGCCCACGCCACCGGCGAAGCCGCAGGCCAGGCGGTGGCCGGGGGCGCCGGCAAGACCGCCGCAGCCAAGGCGGGGGCGGCCAAGGCGGGGGCCGGCGGGCTGAAGACGATGCTCGGGATCGGCGCGGCGGCGTGCGGGACGGCCGTGGTGATCGGCGGCGGCGCCGTGGTCGCCATGCAGCAGGGGGACGACCCCGGACGGACGGGCCCGGAGGCGGCGGCGAGCCCGTCGCCGTCGCGGACGGTCACGGTCGCGGCGGTGCAGGGCTGCACCCGGATGGCGCCGAACGCCAACGATCCGGACGGGATGGCGCCGATCACCGAGCCCCCGCCCGCGTCGACCGTCGAACTGCCCGCGGTGGTCGACATGCCGGACGGCGCGGCCGTGTACTACGTCGGCGACGGGCACATCATCGGTCCGGCGGACGTCGAGTGCGACGGCCAGATCGGGGCGTCGAGCGGCCTCCACCGGATCGGCGACCCGCTCGCGGGCGGCGGGGTGTTCGAGTCGTTCAACTGGGCGACCGAAACGGTCGGGGCCATGCACTGCCGGTACTTCCCGGACACCGAACGCGCGGCGGAGCGGCGCGCGGCCGTCCCGCAGTGCGACGCCGACGTGCAGCACCGCCGGGAGCTGACCGGCCTCGGGGCCAGGGCCGCCGTGACGTCCGGGGTCGCGATGGGGACGGACGCGCCGCCGTCGCCCTACGTCGCCGTCTCGCTCGCGGTGCTGCCGGGCGCCGAGGCCCCCTTCAAGGTGATCGACTGCGTCATGCCCTGGGAGCGCCGCGGCATCTGCAACGCGGCCCTCACGTACTGGCTCGTCCGCGAGACGGCCGCCGCCAAGCCCCCCGCCGAAGCCCTGGACCAGGCGTCCACCCAAATCGCCGCCTTCACAGAAACCATCCGCCGCTGACCCCACCCCGTC
>NZ_QHJN01000354.1:0-1825 GCF_003947565.1 Actinomadura sp. WAC 06369
CGAGCGGGCGGCGCATGACGGCGGCCGCGCCCCGGCCCCCCGCGCCGCCGCCCGCTGGCACGGCTTCGCGGCCGCCGTCATGCGCCGCCCGCTCGTCCTCGGCGGCACCGCGCTCGCGCTCGTCCTGCTGCTCGGCGCCCCGTTCCTCGGCGTCCGGTTCGGGCTCCCGGACGACCGCGTGCTGAACACCGCGGCGCCCGTCCGGCAGATGTACGACGAGATCCGCGCCTCGTTCCCCGTCGAGGAGGCCGACGCCCTGCAGATCGTCCTGCGGGACGCCGCGGGCGCGGGCCCCTACGCGGCCGGACTGTCGCGGGTCGACGGGATCGTCCGGGTCGACTCGCCCGCCGGGTCGTTCGCGGACGGCGCCCCCGTCCCGGCGCCCGCCGGGGCCGGGTACGCGTCCGGCGGCGGCGCCCGCGTCGTCGCCGTCCCGTCGTCCGAGCGGCTCGGAGCCGACGCCGTCGGGCTCGTCGAGGACGTCCGCGCCGTGCCCGCCCCGGGCCCCGCCCTCGTCGGCGGCTACCCGGCCGAACTCGCCGACTACCGCGACGCCGTCACCGCCCGGCTCCCGGTCGTCGCGGGACTGATCGTCGCCGTCACCGTCGTCGTCCTGTTCCTGATGACCGGCAGCGTCCTCGCCCCGCTCAAGGCGACCGTGCTGAACCTGCTGAGCCTGTCCGTCATGTTCGGCGCGCTCGTCTGGGTGTTCCAGGAGGGCAACCTGTCCGGCCTCCTCGGCTTCACCCCGACCGGCTCCATCGAACCGAGCATCCCGATCCTGATGTTCTGCATCGCCTACGGGCTCTCCATGGACTACGAGGTGTTCCTCCTCTCGCGCATCAAGGAGGAGTACGACCGGACGGGCGACGCCGCGGCCTCGGTCCCGCTCGGCATCGCGCGCAGCGGCCCCCTCGTCACGGCCGCCGCGCTGATCCTCGCCGTCTCGTTCGCGACCTACGCCACCGGCGACGTCGTCTTCCTGCAGCAGCTCGGCATCGGGATGGCCCTCGCCGTCCTCGTCGACGCCACCCTCATCCGCGGTGTGCTGCTCCCCGCGTTCATGCGGCTCGCGGGCCGCGCCAACTGGTGGGCCCCGGGCCCGCTCCGCCGCCTGCACCGCCGCGTCGGGCTGACCGAGGCGCCGTCCCCCGCGCCCGCGCCGGTGCCCGTGCCGGTCGCCGAGGAGGCGCGGGGGTGAGTAGCCGCGCGCGGCGGCCTGAGTACCCGAACGGATCCGCCGCGGCCGTCCGCACCGGTTGGGTGGAGGCATGGACACGAACACCCGCCGGGCGGTGCACCCCGCCGCCGTCGCCGTCCTGGTCCTGCTGCCGCCGCCGGTCCTCGCCGGCATGCTGCGGATGCTCGGGCCCGAGCACATCACGCTCCGCACGAACCCGGGCCTCGTCCCGCTGTACTGGGTGCCGTCCGTGCTGATGCTGGCGGGCGGCGCCGCGGCCCTCGCCGGCGGGTCCGTCCGGCGGGCGCGGCGCCGCCCGGGGCACCGCGGCCTGTGGGCGGCGGGCGCCGCGGCGCTCCTCATGGTCGTGCCGCTGCTGCTGTTCGCGTTCGTCTGCGTGTACGGCGCGTCCGCGAGCACGCTCGACGGCGGCTGGCTTCCCGAGAACCACTGACCCGCCGGGACGGGCGGGGCCGGGAAAAGGCCGAGCCGTGCGGACGCCGGGAGCGGGCGCCCGCACGGCTCGGGACGGGCGTCCTACGCGTCGACGCTGACGGGGACGCCGGTCTCCTCGGCGGCCGGCTTCCCGGCGGCCGGCGTGGCGGTGGCGGGCTCGGCGGCGGGCTCGGCGGGCTCGTCGCCGGC
>NZ_QHJN01000355.1:0-1821 GCF_003947565.1 Actinomadura sp. WAC 06369
CCGCGTGCCCGGGGGCGGGGGGCACCGCACGTTGCGTCGCCTCGAACGACATTTACCCTCGATCCATTTATATTGGACGTTGTCCTATATTGAGTAGCGAGACCGTAAGCAGCCCCTCTGCGGCACGTCAAGGGGTCGTTTCCGCTGCACTCGGCGATGCGGCCGCCGTCCGCGCGCGGGATTCCTTAAAGGGGGCGGCCTCTCGGGAATGGCGGCCACGGGCGAAAAAAGAGCGCCGCCGTCGCGGTCAACAGACGGGGCGTCCTTTCACGGGCGCGGATTTCGCCGTCCCGTACGGTCCCGCCGGCCGCGGGCCGCGCCTAGGTTCGGCACATGATCAGCCAGGACAGTGCCCTCCCGGAGACCGCGGCCGCCCGGCTGCCGCAGGAACGCCGCGTCGTCACCGAGATCCCCGGACCGAACTCGCGGGCGCTCCAGGAGCGCCGCAAGGCCGCCGTCCCCCCGGGCGTCGGCAGCGTCCTGCCCGTCCAGGTGACCGACGCCGACGGCGGCGTGGTCGTGGACGCCGACGGCAACTCGTTCATCGACTTCGGTTCGGGCATCGCCGTGACCAACGTCGGCAACGCCAACCCGCGCGTGGTCGAGCGGGTGAAAGCGCAGGTCGAGCGGTTCACCCACACGTGCTTCATGGTCGCCCCGTACGAGGGGTACATCGCGGTGTGCGAGAACCTCAACCGGATCACGCCCGGCGACCACGAGAAGCGCTCCATGCTGGTCAGCAGCGGCGCCGAGGCCGTGGAGAACGCCGTCAAGATCGCCCGGTACGCGACCGGACGGCAGGCCGTCGCGGTGTTCGACCACGGCTACCACGGCCGGACGCTGCTCACGATGACGCTCACCGCGAAGAACATGCCGTACAAGCACGGGTTCGGGCCCTACGCGCCCGAGGTGTACCGGATGCCGCTCGCCTACCCCTACCGCTGGCCGTCCGGGCCGGAGAACTGCGGCCCGGAGGCGGCGGCGCAGGCCGTCGACCAGATCACCAAGCAGATCGGCCCGGAGAACCTCGCGGCCGTCCTGGTCGAGCCGATCCAGGGCGAGGGCGGGTTCATCGAGCCCGCGCCGGGCTTCCTGCCCGCGCTCGCCGAGTTCTGCCGGACGAGCGGCGCCCTGTTCATCGCCGACGAGGTCCAGACCGGCTTCGCCCGCACCGGCGACCTGTTCGCGTGCGAGCACGAGGGGATCGTCCCCGACCTGATCACCACCGCGAAGGGCATCGCGGGCGGGCTGCCGCTCGCCGCCGTCACCGGCCGCGCCGAGATCATGGACGCGGTGCACGGCGGCGGCCTCGGCGGCACCTACGGCGGCAACCCCCTCGCCTGCGAGGCGGCCCTCGCCGTCCTCGCGGAGATCGAGGAGCACGACCTCGCCGCCCGCGCCCGCCGCATCGGCGGCGTCATGCTGCCCCGGCTGCGCGCCCTGGCCGAGCGGTTCCCCGCGATCGGGGACGTCCGCGGGCGCGGCGCGATGATCGCGATCGAGCTGGTGCAGCCGGGCACCAAGGAGCCCGACCCCGGGCTGACCGCCGAGATCGCCCGCCGCTGCCACGCGCGCGGCCTGCTCGCCCTGACCGCCGGAACGTACGGCAACGTCCTGCGCTTCCTGCCGCCGCTCGTCATCCCCGAGCACCTGCTGAACGAGGGGCTGGACGTCATCGAGGAGGCGTTCGCCGCCTGACAGTGATGATGTAGGTGAGCGCCTCCCACCGGGGTCTGACCCACCGCCTGACTGACCTTCGGGTCCTTAACGGGATCTGTCGGCTCCGGCGGGAGGCGCTCGTGTGCACTCACTGGTTGTGGC
>NZ_QHJN01000356.1:0-1781 GCF_003947565.1 Actinomadura sp. WAC 06369
GTCGGCCAGTGGGTGAGGGCGGCGTCGAGGGCGTCGAGGACTTTGTGCCAGGTGGTGTCGGTGTTGCCGGTGTGGTCGAAGCCTCCGGTGGCCTCGAGGATGATGTAGCCGTGGAAGGCGCCGCCGAGGAGGCGGACGGCGGCGGTCTGGTCGTGTTCGGGGATGCCGTAGCCGCGGAGGATGGCGCGGGTGAGTTCGGTGTGGCGGCGGCCCGCGGTGATGACGTCGGGTGTGGCGGTTGCGGGGGCGAAGCGGGCGTTGGCGGCTTCGAAGCGGCCGGGGTGGTCGCGGGCGTAGTCGCGGTAGGCGTCGGCGAAGGCGAGGAGGGCGTCTTTGCCTGCGCGTCCGGCGAGGGCGGCGG
Source organism: Actinomadura sp. WAC 06369 (assembly GCF_003947565.1). Lineage (NCBI taxonomy): Bacteria > Bacillati > Actinomycetota > Actinomycetes > Streptosporangiales > Thermomonosporaceae > Actinomadura > Actinomadura sp. WAC 06369. The sequence continues at coordinate 362 of NZ_QHJN01000356.1, forward strand.
CGGCGCGGTCGGCGAGTTCGTTGAGGGCGAGGGCGGTGAGGCGGGCGCGGAGGTCGTCGATGCCTTTGATGTGGGAGTAGAGGCTGGCGGTGGTGACGCCGAAGCGGCGGGCGAGGGCGGTGGCGGTGACGCCGTCGAGTCCGGTTTCGTCGGCGAGGTCGGCGGCGGCGCGGGTCAGGCGTTCGGGGGTCACTCCGGCGCGCGGCATCCGTTACCTCTTCCTAAGGGGATTAAGGTTTTGCATAGTACATGTAGGCGGGGTAGCGTCGCGTCCATGAAACCCCTGACCGAGCATGATGTCCGCAGGTCTTTCGTGAACTGTTCCAAGGGGGAGGCGAAGCGCCTCAACCTGCCGAAGGACTTCGCGGAGCTGCCCTGGGACGATCTGGACTTCCTGGGCTGGCGGGATCCGCGTGCGCCCGAGCGGGCGTGGCTGGTCGCCGAGCGCGGCGGTGTGCCGGTGGGTGTCGCGCTGCGCGCGGTGGAGAGCGGGTCGCGCGGGTTCACCGCGCGCAGCATGTGCTCGCTGTGCATGGCGACGCGCAGCGGCGGCGGGGTGGCGTTGATGACGGCCCGCCGGACGGGTGAGGCGGGCCGGCAGGGCGACTCGGTCGGGCAGTACGTGTGCGCGGACCTGGCCTGTTCGCTGTATGTGCGGGGGCTCAGGAAGACGATCGCCGCCGGGGGGATGGACGCGCTGCCGCAGCGGGAGCGGATCGTCCGTGCCCGCGGCCATCTGGACGCGTTCCTCGACAAGATCACCCGGTAGGCGGCCGGTGCGGGCCGGGGGCGGTCAGCCGGCGGTCCACTCCCGGCGGCGGGCTTCGGCGAGGGCGAGGGCGGCGGCGACCGCGACGTTGAACGATCCGACGCGGCCCACCTGGGGGATGTAGGTGACGGCGTCGCAGGCGGCCAGCAGGGCGGGGGAGCAGCCGTGGTCCTCGCTGCCGACGGCCAGGCACACGTCGCCGTCCAGGGGCGCTTCGTGCAGCGGGACGGCGTCGCCGGTCAGTTCGACCGCGACCAGCCGCAGTCCTTGCGCGCGGACGGCCGCGGCGGCCTCGGCGGCGGTGCCGGCGTGCTCCCATTCCAGGAACCGCTCGGTGCCCAGCGCGGTCTTGGCGACGTTGCGGTGGGTGGGCGGGGTGGCGTTGCCGGCCAGCCAGAGGCGCTCGACGCCGAACGCGGCGGCGCTGCGGATGATCGAGCCCATGTTGAACGGCTGGGTGACCGATTCGGCGAGCAGGCCCAGGCGGGCGTCGGTGCGGCGCCGCCAGTCGCGGTTGAGGCGCTTGACGTCGGTGGGGCGCAGCTGGCGGCGTCCCTGCGGGGTGGTCATCGGGTCGGGCCTTCCACGGGCGGCGAATCGGAGCCGGGTTCGGTGTCGGGTTCGGTGGTGTCGGGTGGGGTGGTGCGGGGG
>NZ_QHJN01000357.1:0-1767 GCF_003947565.1 Actinomadura sp. WAC 06369
CCCCACTGCCGTGGCCGTCGAACGCCCGTCCGGGGCCGGTGGCGTCGTCGGGCTGCGCCCGCCCGCTGTCGCTCCCCGAGGCGGAGGCGCTGCCGGACGCCCCAGGCGGCGCGGCCCCGCCCGCGGGGACGTCCTCCGCCTGGCCGCCGGTTGCCGCGGATTCGTCCGCTACAGCCTCGGCGGCGTCGCCGGCTTCTTCTTCGGCGGCTGGCAGGCCGGACGTCTCGTGGCGGAGCGCCCGCGCGTCGCCATGGCCGCCGGTGTCGCCGCTCCCCGAGCCGGTCGGGGGGAGGTCGTCGCCGGCGCCCTCTTCGGCCTCGCTCGGACGCTCCGGGGCCGGGGTGATGCCGGACGCGCCGGGCGGGGACGGCTCGCCTGCGGATTCGTCTTCCGCCTGGCTGCCGGTTGCCGCGAGCTCGTCCGGTACCGCTTCGGCGGTGTCGTCCCGAGGCTCGAAGTCCGAGTCGATGGCCGCGCCGCCTTCTTCTTCGGCGGCTGGTGGGCCGGACGTCTCGTGGTGGAGCGCCTGCGCGTCTTCGGAGTCGTCCTGCGCGCGAATGCCGCCGCCGGTCGGGGGGAGGTCGTCGTCGGCGCCCTTTTCGGGCTCGCTCGGACGTTCCGGGGCCGGGGTGGCGCCGGACGCGGCGGGCGGTGCGGGCTCGCTCGCGGAGACGTCTTCCGTCTGGCTGGCGGTTGCCGTGGTCTCGTCCGCTGCCGGTTCAGGGAGGGCCGTGTCGTCGTCCGTGGTCATGATGCCGGACGTCGGGCTGTCGCCGGTGTCGTCGGTTTCCGAGCCGGTCGGGGGGAGGTGGTCGGCGCCGGCCTCTTGGGGCTCGTTCGGGCGTTCCCGGGCCGGGGTGATGCTGGACGCGGCGGGCGGTGCGGGCTCGCTCGCGGGGACGTCTTCGGCCTGGCTGGCGGTTGCGACGGTGGGCTCGTCCGCTGTCGGTTCGGGGAGGGGCGTGTTGTCGTCCGTGCTCGTGGTGCCGGACGTCTGGCCGTCGCCGGTGGTCTCTTCGGGCTCGGTCGCATGTTCCGGGGCCGGGGTGATGCTGGACGCGGCGGGTGGCGCGGGCTCGCTCGCGGAGACGTCTTCCGCCTGGCTGCCGGGCGCCGGAAATTCGCCTGGTACCGCTTGGGAGTCGTCGGAGTTGGCGTCGTCCCGAGGGTCGGCGTCCGCGTCGATGGCCGCGCTGGCTTCTTCGGCGGTTCGTTGGCCGGACGTCTTGTGGTGGGGCGCCTGCGCGTCTTCAGGGTCGTCTTGCGCGCGAATGCCGCCGCCGGTCGGTGGCGCCGTTGCAGGCACGTCTTGTGCGTCGCTGCTGGCCTCTTGGGGCTCGGTCGCACGCTGAGGGGCCGGGGTGGTGCTGGACGCGGTGGGTGGTGCGGGCTCGCTGGCGGGGACGTCCTCGGCTTGGCTGGCGGTGGCGGTGGGCTCGTCCGCTGTCGGTTCGGGGAGGGCCGTGGCGCCGGACGCCTGGTCGTCGTCGGTGGCCTCTTCGGGCTCGCTCGGACGTCGCGGGGCCGGGGTGATGCCGGACGCGCCGGGCGGTGCGGACTTGCTTGTGGGGGCGTCCGGTTCCGCTTCGGGGGCGTCCTGTGTGTTGGCGGCCGGGGGCGCGTCCGTGGCGGTGGTCGTCCAGTCCTCGTCGGCGGGCTCCGCGTCGCCTGCGGGGTCGTCGTCCGCCGGGGTGCTGGACGGCTCCTCCCCCTCCCCACCCCCGCGGCCGACGAGGCGGCGGAGGCGGCTGACGGCGTCGAGGACGG
>NZ_QHJN01000358.1:0-1700 GCF_003947565.1 Actinomadura sp. WAC 06369
GCACCGAGTCGCCCCGCCCGTCCTCCCGGCCCGCCACACTGACGGTCACGCGGTGGGGTGGTCACGGCCCAACCGTAATTGAGGCCGCCCCCACCGCGTGACCGTCAGTGTGGCGGGCCGGGAGGACGGGCGGGGCGACTCGGTGCGTGACCGCGTGCGCGGGAGGGAACGCGCGTCGCCGGGCGGGCCGGTTCCGGCCGGGGGAGAGGCCGGGGCGAAGGCCCGGCGAGCGCCGCGGACCTTGACTTTCGTCAGTATCAGCGCAGATCGTCCCACTTGTAACGTGAGCGGGTGAACGACTACGCATCCCGTGTCCACGACCCTTCCGGACGGGACGCGCCGCGGGAACCGGCGCCCGCGCCCGCTCCGGCGCGCGTCCCGGTCGCGGCCCGGGCCGGGGCGGCGGTGCGCGCGGCGCGGGAAGCGGTGCGGCGGCCGACGCGCGCGATGAGGGCGCGCGACACGCTGCTGTGGGCCGTCCTGGTGCTGCCCCCGGCGATCAACGCGGTCGCCCCGCTCGAGACGGACTCGGCGTCCTGGTGGCTGCAGCCCGCCGGGATCGCGGTGATGGCGGTGGTGGTCGCGATGTCGCGGGCGCTGCCGATCGCGGCGCTGATCCTGGGCATCTCGACGACCGCCCTGCACGGCAACTTCGTGTTCGCCATGCCCGTCCTGGCCTACCTCACGGGCCTGCGGTCGCAGCGGTCGCGGCCGGTGCTGTGGGGGTTCGCGTTCGTGCTGGCGGGCGGCGTCGCGCTCAGCATCCTCCGCGACCTCGACGTGACCGTCTGGTTCCCCAGCACGGTGTGGCTGGTGCTGCTGGGCGTCCTGCCGTGGCTGATGGGCCGCTACTGGCGGCAGTACCAGGAGCTGGTGCGGGCGGGCTGGGACCGTGCCGAACGGCTGGAGCGCGAGCAGCGCATCATCGCCGAGCAGGAGCGGCTGCGCGAGCGGGCCCGCATCGCCCAGGACATGCACGACTCCCTCGGGCACGAGCTGGCGCTGATCGCCGTGCGGGCGGGCGCGCTGCAGGTCGCGCCGGGGCTGGACGAGCGGCACCGGGCCGCGGCGGCGGAGCTGCGCGCGGGCGCCGCCGAGGCGACCGAGCACCTGCGGGAGATCATCGGGGTGCTGCGCGAGGACGCCGCGGCTCCCGCGGGCACCGCGCCGCAGGCGCCCACGCGGCCGGGCCGCGAAAGCATCCCCGAGCTGGTCGAGCGGGCCCGCGCGTCGGGCGTCCCGGTCCGCCTGGCCGACGACGAGGACGGGACGGACGGCGGCGGGGACGGGACGGACGGCGGCGGGGACGGGACGGACGGCGGCGGGGCGGCGGCCATGCTCGCGGCCGAGCCGATGCTGGCGCTGGCCGCGCACCGGGTGGTCCAGGAAGCGATCACCAACGCCGCCAAGCACGCCCCGGGCGCCGCCGTCACCGTAAGCCTGTCCCGCACCGCCGACGGCCTCCCCGACGGCGCCGCCGGAGAGGCGATCGTGGTGTCGGTCACCAACGACCCGCCGCCCGACGCGGCGCCGCTGCTGCCCTCCGGGGGCGGACGGGGCCTGACCGGCCTGTCCGAACGCGTCCGGCTCGCCGGGGGCGCCCTGCAGGCCGGGCCGCTGCCCGGCGGCGGCTTCCAAGTCACCGCACGCTTGCCCGCGGACCCGCAAGGCCCCGGCGGACGCCCCCCGCACGCCGCCCC
>NZ_QHJN01000359.1:0-1690 GCF_003947565.1 Actinomadura sp. WAC 06369
CCCCTGACCCGCCCCGGCCCGGACGCGCGGACGTAGTCGGCCCGGATCCGGGGAACGACCGAAACCGGACCCGACGACGCACCAGGAGGACCACCATGGCCGACACCCTCGACGACGCCGCCGTCGCCGAACACCTCGACGCGCTGCCCGAGTGGACCCGCGACGGCGACGCCATCCGCCGCCGGATCCGCGCCGCGACCTTCCTGGACGGCATCGACCTGGTCACCCGCGTCGCCCGCGCCGCCGAGGCCGCCGACCACCACCCCGACATCGACATCCGCTGGCGGACCCTCACCTTCACCCTCACCACCCACAGCGCCGGGGGACTCACCGCCAAGGACTTCGACCTCGCCGCCCGCATCGACGACCTCGCCGCCCGCGCCACCGCCCCAGACACCGACGCGTGACCGGCGCCCCGCCCGTCCACGTCGCGGTGTGCGGGCCCGCCGACTGCACCCGCCGCGAACACGACGACGCCCGCGAACTCGGGCGGCTGCTGGCCGCCCGCGGCGCCGTCGTCGTGTGCGGCGGCCACGGAGGAGTCATGGCCGCCGTCGCCGCCGGGGCCCGCGACGCGGGCGGCACCGTCGTCGGCGTCCTGCCCGGCGACGACCGCACCGGCGCGGACCCGCACCTGACCGTGGCGCTGCCCACCGGCCTCGGCCAGGCCCGCAACGCCCTGATCGTCAACGCCGCCGACGCCGTCCTCGCCGTCGGCGGATCCTGGGGCACCCTGTCGGAGATCGCCCTGGCCGTGCGGCGCGGCCGCGCACCCGTCGTCCAGCTCGGCGGCTGGCGCGTCCACGACGAGCACGGCGACCCGGTCGGCGGCGTCCGGCACGCCCGCGACCCCGCCGACGCGATCGCCCGCACCGGCCTGTGGCCGGCGCGCACACCGGACCCGCCGGGGGCGGGCCCGCCGGACTGACCGCGCCGGACTGACCGCGCCGGACTGACCGCGCCGGACTGACCGCGCCGGACTGACCGCGCCGGACCGGCCCGGGACGCGTCAGTGCGCGGAGAACCCGCCGTCGACGAACAGCGACTGCCCCGTCACCTGCGCCGCCGACGGGCTCGCCAGGAACACCGCCGCGCCCGCGAAATCCTCGGCGAGCCCGTTGCGGCCCGTCATCGTGCGGTCCGCCAGCGCCCGCACCCGCTCCGGATCCGACGACAGCCGCGCGTTCAGCGGCGTCATCACGAACCCCGGCACCAGCGTGTTCGCCGTGACGCCCCGCCCCGACCACGCCTCGGCCTGCGACCGCGCCAGCGCCACCAGCCCCGCCTTCGACACCCCGTACGCGCCGCTGCTCACGAACGCGCGGAACGCCTGCTGCGACGCGATGTGGATGAGCCGCCCGAACCCGCGCTCCGCCATCACCGGACCGAACCGCTGCCCCAGCAGGAACGGCGCGTCGAGGTTCACCGCCATCGTCGCGTCCCACACCTCCCGGCCCAGCTCGTCCATCGGCGGCCGCAGGTTGATCCCGGCCGCGCTCACCACGATGTCCGGCTCGCCGAACACCGCCGCCGCCTCCTCGGCCGCCCGCGCCACCTCCGCCCGCGACCCCAGATCGGCGCTGACACGCGCCGCCCGGCACCCCTGCTCCCGCAGCTCCTTGACGGTGTCGTCCAGCTCGCCCTCGCGCCGCGCCACGACCACCACCGCCGCGCCCGCCCGGCCCAGCGC
>NZ_QHJN01000360.1:0-1573 GCF_003947565.1 Actinomadura sp. WAC 06369
GGCGGGTACGTCCACGAGGCCGCCGACTTCGACTCGTCCTTCTTCGGCATCGGGCCGCGCGAGGCCCTCGCCATGGACCCGCAGCAGCGGCTGCTGCTGGAGACGTCCTGGGAGGCGCTGGAACACGCGGGCATCGACCCGACGACCCTCAAGGGCTCCCGCACCGGCGTGTTCGTGGGCGGATGGATGCAGCTCTACACGTCGGCCGTGGCGGGGAGCCAGACGGGCGTCCAGGACAGCACCACACCGGTCAGCGACGGCGGCGCGGTGCTGTCCGGCCGCGTTTCCTATGTCCTTGGCCTCGAAGGTCCCTCCATCACCATCGACACCGCCTGCTCGGCGTCGCTGGTCGCGCTGCACCTGGCGTGCCAGGCGCTGCGCGCGGGCGAGTGCGAGCTGGCCCTGGCGGGCGGCGTCACGGTGATGGCGGCCGCGGGCGCGTTCGGTTTCGGCGCGTCGCTCGGCCTGTCGGAGAACGGGCGCAGCAAGGCGTTCTCGGCGACCGCCGACGGGATGGGCATGGGCGAGGGCGCGGGCATGCTCGCGGTGGAGCGACTTTCGGACGCGCGGCGGCTGGGCCATCCGGTCCTGGCGGTGGTGCGGGGGACGGCGGTCAACCAGGACGGCGCGTCGAACGGGTTCACCGCCCCGAACGGGCTGTCCCAGCAGCGGGTGATCCGTGCGGCGCTGGCCGACGCCGGGCTCGCGCCCGGGGACGTGGACGCGGTCGAGGCGCACGGCACCGGCACAGTCCTCGGCGACCCCATCGAAGCCCACGCCCTCCTGGCGACCTACGGGCGGGAGCGCACCGCGGACCGGCCGGTGTGGCTCGGCTCGATCAAGTCGAACATCGGGCACGCGCAGGGCGCCGCGGGCGTCGCCGGGATCATGAAGATGGTGCTCGGGATGCGGCACGGGACGCTGCCGAAGACCCTGCACGTCACCGAACCGTCCCCGGAGATCGACTGGGAGTCGGGCGGCGTGCGGCTGCTGACCGAGCAGCGCCCGTGGGACACGCGGGACGGCGCGCCGCGCCGCGCGGGCGTGTCCGGCTTCGGCATCAGCGGCACCAACGCGCACGTCGTCCTGGAGGAGCCCGCCGCCGAACCGCTCGCGCCCGCCGAGGAGGACCCGCGGGAGACGCCGCTGCTCGCCGCGGACACCGCCGTCACCGCCTGGCCGCTGTCCGCGCGCGGCTTCGAGGCCCTGGGCGCGCAGGCCGGCCGCCTGCGCGACTTCGCGCTCGCCGCGCCCGACGAGCCCGCCGCCGTCGCGCACGCCCTGGCCACACGCCGCAGCCTCTTCTCCCACCGCGCCGTCGTGGTCGGCGCCGACCGGACGGAGCTGGCCGGACGGCTCGCCGCCGTCGGCGACGACCTCCCGGACGCCATGGCCGCCGTCGGAGCCGTCCCGGCGGGCGGCCCCGGCAAGACGGCGTTCGTTTTCCCCGGTCAGGGGAGCCAGTGGACCGGGATGGGGCGGCGTTTGTTGGTGGAGTCGCCGGTGTTCGCGGCGCGGTTGGCGGAGTGTGCGGAGGCTCTCGCGCCTCATGTGGAGTGGGATCTGGTGGAGG
>NZ_QHJN01000361.1:0-1550 GCF_003947565.1 Actinomadura sp. WAC 06369
GGGCACGGGTGCTACGGCCGAAGCAGACCCACGCTCGTCCACCGAAGCCCCGCCGGGCGCGAACGCCCCACCGCCCCCATGCGCTGCACCACTCACGCGCGCTGCGCTCGAGGCGTGCCCACGCGCGTTCCCCGGCACCCCGCCGGTAGAGGACGCCCCGCCATCATCCGAGCCGCCTCCGGGCGCGGGTGCCATGCCCGAGCCGTGCCCCTGCTCGCCCCTCGGCACCGCACCGGGCGAGGACACCCCACCAACCCCATGCGCTTCGCCGCTCACGGGCGCTGCGCCCGCAGCGTGCCCCGACGCCCCGCCGGTCGAGAACGCGCCTCCACCAACCGGGACACCGCCGGTCCCGGGCGCCAGGCCCGAGGCGTGCCCCCGCTCGCCCCTCGGCGCCGGGCCGGGCGAGGGCGCCCCGGCGACCGCATGCGCTGCGCCACTCGCGGTCGTTGTGCCCGAGGCGTGTCCACGCTCGTCTACCGGAGCCGGGCCGGGCATGGACGTCTCGCCGGGAGGGGAGGCTTCGGCGGGCGCGGGTTCCGGGCGCGGGACGTGGTGCCGTTCGTCCATCGGTGCTGCGCCGGGTGTGGGTGCCTTTCCGTCGGCGGGTGCGCCGTCCGCTGCGAGAGCCCTGGCAGAGGCGTGTCTCTGCTCGGTCGCGGGCGCGGTGTCGGCCTCGTCCGTCGCGTCGGGCGCACCGGCCGGGCTCGTCTGGGCTTCTGCGTTCGCCGTGCCGTCGGCGTTCGCGGGGTTCCGCTCGGCGGTTCCGTTCGTCCCGCGCGTCGCCTTGGAGCGCGGCGGGATCACCCGGACGGACTCGCTGTGCACGACCGGCGCCTCCGGCGTCCCGGCGGCGCGTCCGTCCCGGTCGCGGAAGGCGGCGCCGGCCACGACCACGTCCGGCGGGCCGTCCGCGGCGGGCTCCGCGCTCCGCCGGCCGCTCGGCCGCTCGCCCGGGGGGATGATCCGCACCGACTCGCCCACGAACTCGTCGGGGTCGGGCCGTCCGTCCGACGCACGGCCCTGCGCGGTCCTCTCCTCGGCGCGGACGGGCGCGGCGGCCTTCCGGTCGGGGCGCTCACCCGGCGGGATCACCCGCACCGACTCGCGCACCAGGTCATCGACGTCCCGCGCGGCCGCGTCCGTCGTGCGGGGCCGCTCGCCCGGCGGGATCACCCGCACGGACTCCTCGACCTCCGCCGGCGCGTCCGCGTCTGCACCGGCCGGGGCCCGTCCCGGACGGCGGGCGTGCAGGCGCCGCCGTCCAGCGGGCGCGGAGCCGTTCTCGCCCCGCGGACGCTCGCCCGGCGGGATCACTCGTACGGACTCGACGTCCTCGGCTTCGTCGGCGCGCGTCATCGCCGGCGGGCGGGCCTCCTCGGTCGCGGCGTCCGCCGCGCCTTCCGCGCCTGCGTCCGGGGCCGTGTGCTGCTCGGGGACCGCCGAGGCCGTCTCGTCGGCCTCCGCCTCGGGCGCCGGACGGTCGTCCTCCCCATCGGAAGCCGGCGCCTCGTCCGCGGCGGGTGCGGGTTCGGCCGGGGGGCGCGGGG
>NZ_QHJN01000362.1:0-1540 GCF_003947565.1 Actinomadura sp. WAC 06369
GGCGGCGGCCGGGCTCATCGGACTCCACGACGGCGCAGACTACTGCCCGCGGGCCGGTGACACGCGCGTCCCGGCCCGCATCGGGGTCCGGCGCGCCCGCACGGCCCGCGTCACCGGCCGGCCTCGTCGGCCAGGCCGAGCCGCGCCCACACGAAGTCGGCGGGCTTCTCGACGGCCAGGCTCACGTCGATCATCTCGTTGAGCGACGCGGGCTGCCCGCCGCCGGCCCGCTGCACCCAGGTGATCACGGCGTAGTGGCCGTAGTTGCGGGCGTAGGCGGCGCTGAACCCCTTCCCGAAGGCGGGGGCGCCCTCGGGGTTCAGCGGGACGATCCAGCCCGCGTTCGTCGCCGGGTCGAGGGTCCGCATGACCTGGTCGGCGCCGGCCTTGTCCTTCATGTTGACCACGATGAACTGGCCGAGCAGCTTCTTGTCGGCGCTGACGTAGGCGGCGCGGCCGATCTGCGTGCAGCCGTGCGCGGCCAGGTCCTGCTGGAGGCGGTCGCCCCAGGTGACGCTCTTGCAGTCGGTGAGCTCGGCGCCGGCCTGCGTGAACGTGTACGGGCCGCTGGCGAGGCTCTTGGCCGACCCGCCGAACGCCTCGGCCTCGGTGACCGCCCGCTGGTCGGCCTCCCGCGAAGCGATCTTGGCGAAGCTCGCGCCGTTGTAGTCCGGGGTGTAGGCCGTCGGCGCGACCTTCGCGACCGCCGGCGCCTTCTCCTCACCGCCGCCCGTCACCAGGACGACCGCCACGACCGCGACGGCCACCACGACGAGCGCGGCGGCCGCACCGAACAGCAGCTTGGGAGCGGGACGCTTCGAACCGGACTTGCCGCCGCCTTCCGGCCGGATGTCCCGCCCGCCCTTGCGCGCCGTCCCGGGGGAACCAGTGTCACGTGCCTCGATCACGCCCGGGAGCTTAGCGGTCGGAGCGCACCTCGCGGGCCGGAAAGGAGGTTTTGTCCCCTGGATGGCCCTAGGTCACGTTTCGGGGGCGGCGCCGCCTTCGCGCGGCCGACTACACGCCGTTGGTCCCGATGAGCGCGCCCACCGCGTAGGTGATCGCCGCGGCGGCCGCGCCGAACGCGAGCTGCCGCAGCCCGCCGAACCACCAGGCGCGCGACGTCACCCGCGACACCAGCGCCCCGGCGCCGAACAGCCCCAGCGCCGCGACCACCCCGGCGGGCCACAGCGACGCCGCGCCCAGCAGGTACGGCAGGACGGGCAGCAGCGCGCCCACCGCGAACGACAGGAACGACGACCCGGCCGCCAGCAGCGGCGACGGCAGCTCGCCGGGCACCACGCCGATCTCCTCCTTGGCGTGCACCTCGAGGGCGTCGTCGGGGTCGCGCGACAGCTGCCGCGCGACCTCGGCGGCGGTCTCGGGGTCCACCCCGCGCGCCTCGAAGACCTGCGCCAGCTCCCGCTGCTCGGAGATCGGGTGCCGGGCCAGCTCGATGCGCTCGATCTCGATCTCGGCCTCGGCCAGCTCCGACTGGGACGCCACGGAGATGTACTCCCCGGCCGCCATCGAGAACGCT
>NZ_QHJN01000363.1:0-1539 GCF_003947565.1 Actinomadura sp. WAC 06369
GCCGGTCAGGTCGGGCCGCTGATGTGGGTCTACGCCGGGGCGGGCGCCCGCGAGGTCGGGACGCTGATCACGGTGCGGGCCGACCATGACGGGGGCTGGTGCTACTACCGGTCACCGGACGGGCGGCCGGTCACGGTCTGGTTCGAGATCGAACGACAGGAGGGAGAAGGGTGACAAAAGTGCTGGTGCAGCGGGCGGTCTCGGAGTCGGCGGCCGTTCCGCTGCGGGTGCGGACGCGCCTCGGGCGTGCGACGGCGGCGCGGAACCTGGCGCGGCTGGAAGTGGTGCTGCTCCACAAGGGGTGGCACTGCCTGCGGCTGTATGCCGGTCAGGTCGGGCCGCTGATGTGGGTCTACGCCGGGGCGGGCGCCCGCGAGGTCGGGACGCTGATCACGGTGCGGGCCGACCATGACGGGGGCTGGTGCTACTACCGGTCACCGGACGGGCGGCGGCGCCCGGAGTGGCTGGCGGCGTGCGGCGACGTGATCACGGCGGCGGAACGACTGGACGAGCACATGAAACCCCGGCTCTACCCCGGCACCTTTCCGGTACCGGGCAGGCGCGGGGAGCACGGAAAGAGGGAGCGCTGATGAAATTCGTGGAGGACGTCCGATCATGGTCGCAAGACCATCGGGGCTCGGTATCGACGGGTGCGCATTCGGCCCTGCCATCGTTGGGGGCGGATGACCTGGGCACGGTGATGGAGCACCTATGCGACGTCGCCGAGGATCTCTTCCTGCTGCTGCGGGAGATCAATCTTCGGGCGGAGGTGCTCCAGCGGGAGACGTGGGAGTTCTACGGTAATGACGCGGAGCGGACCAAGCTGATGGATGGCGCGTTGGTGCCGCTGGGGTGCGCGGTCGGGTCGGCGGAGGGCGTGCTCTACATAGTGGGCGCGGCGCGGGGTGAGTGGCTGGCCGCTCAAGGCGCCGCCGTGCCGGATCGGGGCGGCTGCGACTCGGCGCGGACGAGGGCTCGGGCGGAGGTGAGGGCCGGTGACGTGGGTTAAGGACCTGGAGGCGTGGGTGACGCTGGGTGAGACGCTGGCGTGGCCGACGGTGTCGGACGTTCGGGCCCTGAGCACAGAGGACATGGGGCCGGTGCTGGGCCTGCTGGCGGATGCGGCTGAGACGGTGCATCGGCACCTGACGCTGGCGGCTACGCAGGCGGAGGCGTTGCGGATGGGGGCGCAGTGCGGGTGCCCGGGAGGTGACGTGCGGGTGGACCGGATGGATGACGCATTGGTGCCGGTGTCGCTGGCGGGCGAGACGTCACAGGCTGTCCTGTACCTGGCCAGGCAGGCGAGCCGCGAATGGTTCGCCGCTCAGGACGCCGGATGCGGGGCGGCTCCGCCGAATCCGGGGGGTGAGGCGTTCACCCGGCCGGTGCTGCCTCCGGGTGGCCCCGCGCCAGAGGTGAGGCATTCGCAGACGTGACGGTGGTCGGCTGAGCGTGCGCTGAGCGGTCCCAGGGTGGGGGTCGTGGCCGTAGGGCTGCGGCCCCCGCTTTTCGCGTGCTGCGGGGGTTGGGGGCCTGGCG
>NZ_QHJN01000038.1:0-53777 GCF_003947565.1 Actinomadura sp. WAC 06369
GCGGGGGACGGAGAGGGAGGGTCAGCTCCGGTCGAGCGCGGGACGCTTGGGGTCGAACGTCCAGCCGGGCACGAGGTACCGCATCGCGGCGGCGTCGTCGCGGGCGCCGAGGCCCTCCCGCAGGTACAGCTCGTGCGCGGCCGCGACGCGCTCCTCGTCGAGCTCGACGCCGAGCCCCGGACCGGACGGCACCGGCAGCAGCCCGTCGGCGATGCGCAGCGGCTCGCGGGTGAGGCGCTGCCCGTCCTGCCAGATCCAGTGCGTGTCGATCGCGGTGATCTCGCCGGGTGCGGCGGCCGCGACGTGCGTGAACATCGCCAGCGAGACGTCGAAGTGGTTGTTGGAGTGCGACCCCCACGTCAGGCCCCAGTCGGCGCAGAACTGCGCGACGCGCACCGACCCGGCCATCGTCCAGAAGTGCGGGTCGGCCAGCGGGATGTCGACCGCGCCCGACCGCACCGCGTGGCCGAGCTGCCGCCAGTCGCAGGCGATCATGTTCGTGGCGGTGGGCAGCCCGGTCGCGCGGCGGAACTCCGCCATCGTCTCGCGGCCCGAGTACCCGGCCTCGGCGCCGCACGGGTCCTCGGCGTAGGCGAGGACGTCGCGCAGGCCGCGGCCGACGTCGACCGCCTCGGCCAGCCGCCACGCGCCGTTCGGGTCGAGGGTGATCCGGGCGCCGGGGAACCGCTCCGCCAGCGCCGTCACCGCCGCGGCCTCCTCCCGGGCGGGCAGGACGCCGCCCTTGAGCTTGAAGTCGCGGAACCCGTAGCGCGCGTGCGCCGCCTCCGCGAGCCGCACCACCGCCTCCGGGGTCAGCGCCTCCTCGTGCCGGACGCGCGTCCAGGCGTCGGCGTCGCCGCCGGTCTCGTCGTCCGGGGAGCGGTAGGGGAGGTCGGTTCTCCTCCGGTCGCCGACGTAGAAGAGGTAGCCGAGCACCGGCACCCGGTCGCGCTGGACGCCGTCGCCGAGCAGTTCGGCGACCGGGACGCCGAGGTGCTGGCCGAGCAGGTCGAGCATCGCCGCCTCGACGGCCGTCGCCGCGTGCACGGTGACGCGCTGGTCGAACGTCTGGACGCCGCGCCCGCCCGCGTCCCGGCTCGCGAACCGCGACCGGATCTCCCGCAGCACGGACCGGACGCGGGCGACGGGCCGCCCGACGACGAGGTCCGCCGCGTCCTCCAGGGTGGCGCGGATCGGTTCGCCGCCGGGCACCTCGCCGACGCCGGTGCGTCCCTCGGAGTCGGTGAGGACCACCAGGTTGCGGGTGAAGAACGGTGCGTGGGCGCCGCTGAGGTTGAGCAGCATGGCGTCGTGCCCGGCCACCGGGACCACGCGCATGCCCGCCACCGCGGGCCGCTGTCCGGATGTCATGCCTGTCCTCCGATCGCGTGGTCGTCAGTGCCGGCCGGGACGGCCGTCGACGCGGCGCAGCAGCCCGTCCGGGTTGCCGTCCGCGACCGGGCCCGGCAGCAGGCCGGCGGGCACGTCCTGGTAGGCCACCGGGCGCAGGAAGCGCTCGACGGCGAGGGTGCCGACGGACGTCGTGCGCGCGTCCGACGTGGCCGGGTACGGCCCGCCGTGGACCATCGCGTGCCCGACCTCGACGCCGGTGGGCCAGCCGTTGAACAGCACCCGTCCCGCCGTCAGCTCCAGGACGTCCAGCAGGGCCGCGGCCTCGGCGCGGTCGCCGTCGGCCGCGTGGACGGTCGCGGTGAGCTGCCCCTCCATGGCCGCGGCGACCTCCCGCACCTGCGCCGCGTCCCGGCAGCGCACCACGACGGAGCAGGCGCCGAACACCTCCCCCCGCAGCGCGGGGTCGCCGAGGAACGCGTCCGCACCGGTGGCGGCGAGCGCGGGACGGCACGCCGCCGGGCGGTCGTGCTCGGCGCCCTGCGCGAGGATCTCGACGGCCGGGTGCGCGGCGAACGCGGCGACGCCGTCGCGGTAGGCGTCGGCGATGGCGGGGGTGAGCATCGTGGCGGGTTCGGCGCCGGCCACCGCGGCCGCCGCGGCGTCCGCGAACGCCCGCAGCCCCGGGCCGTCCACGGCGACGACGACGCCCGGGTTGGTGCAGAACTGCCCGGCGCCCAGCGTCAGCGACCCGACGAACCCGGCCGCGATGCCGGCGGCCCGCTCGGCGAGCGCCCCGGGCAGCGGGAACACCGGGTTCGTGCTGCTCATCTCCGCGTACACCGGGATGGGGCGGGGCCGCGCCTGCGCCGCCGCGACCAGCGCCAGCCCGCCGGACCGCGACCCGGTGAACCCGACGGCCCGGATCCGCGGGTCGGTCACCAGCGCCGTCCCGAGGTCGGGCCCGTACCCGAACAGCAGCGAGAACGTGCCCGCGGGCAGGCCGCACGCGGCGACCGCGTCCGCGATCGCGCGCCCCACCAGCTCGGACGTCCCGGGGTGGGCGTCGTGCCCCTTCACCACGACGGGGCAGCCCGCCGCCAGCGCCGACGCCGTGTCGCCGCCCGCGACGGAGAACGCCAGCGGGAAGTTGCTCGCGCCGAACACCGCCACCGGGCCCAGCGGGACCCACCGCTGCCGGATGTCGGGGCGCGGCGGCGTCCGGTCCGGCAGCGCCGGGTCGATCCGCGGGACCTCCAGGCCGCCGTCGCGCAGCAGCGCCGCGAACATCCGCAGCTGCCCGGTCGTCCGGCCGCGCTCGCCGGCCAGCCGCGCGACCGGCAGCCCCGACTCGGCGTGCGCCCGCTCGACCAGCGCGTCCCCGAGCGCGTCGATGCCGTCGGCGATCCGCTCCAGGAACTCGGCGCGCCGGGCGAGCGGCGTCCGCCGGTACGCGCCGAACGCCGCGGCGGCCGCCGCGCAGGCGCGCTCGACGTCGCCCGCGTCCCCGTAGCCGTACGCGGGTTCCAGCGCGGCGCCGGTGGCCGGGTCGACGGCGCGGATCCGCCGCCCGGAGCCGGCGACCGGCTCCCCGGCGATGATCATGCGTCCGGTGGGCTCTTTCATACCGCGGCCTCCTCCGGGATCCGTGCGATCAGCGCGTCCAGCTCCGCCAGCTCGGTGCCGTCCAGGTCGGTCAGCGGCGCGCGGACGGGCCCGGCCGGGTGCCCCACCGCCCGCATGCCCGCCTTGACGATGCTCACCGCGTACCCGGCGCGGCGGTTGCGCAGGTCGCAGTACGGCAGGACGAACGCGTCCAGGTAGCGCCGGACGGCGGCGTGGTCGCGGGCGCGGACGGCGCGGTAGAACCGCAGCGCGAACTCGGGCACGAAGTTGTACATCGCCGACGAGTAGGTGGTCACGCCCATCTCGAGGTACGGCAGCGCGAACATCTCCGCGGTCGGCAGCCCGCCGATGTAGGTGAGCCGGTCGCCGAGGCGGGTGTGGATGCGCGTCATCATCTCGATGTCGCCGACGCCGTCCTTGAACCCGACCAGGTTCGGGCACGCGTCGGCGAGCCGCGCGACCGTGGTGTCGGAGTACACCGCGTTGGCCCGGCTGTAGACGACCACGCCCAGCCGGGTCGCGTCGCACACCGCGCGGACGTGCGCGAACAGGCCGTCCTGCGACGCCTCGGTCAGGTACGGCGGCAGCAGCAGGAGCCCGGCGGCGCCCGCGCGTTCGGCGGCGCGCGCCAGCTCGATCGCTGCGGCGGTGCCGTAGCCCGCGGGGGCGATCACCGGGACGCCGTCCGGGGCCTCCTCGACGGCGGCGGTCACGACCGCCTCGACCTCCGCCGGGGTCAGCGAGAAGAACTCCCCGGTGCCGCCCGCCGCGAACAGGCCGGCCGCGTCGTACCGCCCGAGCCGGCCGATGTTCGCGCGGTACGCCGGCTCGTCGAAGCTCAGGTCGTCGCGGAAATGGGTGACCGGGAACGACAGCAGCCCGCCGGCCAGCCGTTCGGCGACCTCGGCGGGCGTGAACTGGGACATTGAACTCTTTCCTTCGGGTCGGTGAACGCTTGCGGTGACGTTAGGCTCGGACATCGATGCAAGTCCAACTCCGAATTAGCATTCACTGATACTCAAAAGGCATCGATGTTCACCATCAATCAGCTCGCCGGCTTCGTCGCCGTCGCCGAGGAGGGGCACTTCGGGCGCGCGGCGCGGCGGCTCAACATGACGCAGCCGCCGCTGAGCCGGCAGATCCAGCAGCTCGAGAAGGAACTGCGGGTCCGGCTGATCGACCGCAGCAGCCGCACCGTGCGCCTCACCCCCGCCGGGCGCGCCTTCCTGCACGACGCGCGCCGCCTGCTGCACGACGCCGAGGACGCCGCCCAGTCCGTCCGCCGCGTGACCGAGGGGCGGTCGGGCGTGCTGCGGCTCGGCTTCACCGCGACGTCGGCGTACGGCGTGCTGGGCAACCTGCTCCGCGCGGCGGGCGAGCACCTCCCGCACATCGAGATCGTGCTGCGCGAGGCCGTCACCCGCGACCAGCTCGAACGCCTCGCCGGCGGCGACCTCGACGTCGGTCTCGTCCGTCCGCCCGTGCCGCCCGGCCTGGAGGCGCGCCCGCTCGGCGCCGAGCCCCTGCTCGCCGCGCTGCCCGCCGACCACCCGCTGTGCGCCGAGGACGAGCTCGGCCTCGCCGACTTCCACGGCGAACGCGTGATCGGCTACGCGCCGTTCGAGGCGCGGTACTTCCACGACCTCGTCGTCAGCGTCTTCCGCGAGTCGGGCGTGCACCCCGCGTACGTCCAGCACGCCCACCAGGTCCACACGGTGCTCGCCCTCGTCGAGGTGGGCCTCGGCATCGCGCTCGTCCCCGCCACCGCGTCCCGCCTGCGCCTCCAGGGCGTCACGCTGCGCCCAGTGCGGCTGCCGAACCCCGAACCCGTGGAGCTGCACCTCACCTGGCGGGCCGCGAACGACAACCCGGTCCTGCGCGCCTTCCTCGACCTGCTCCCCTGACCCGCACCGTGCGGTGGGTCACACCGGCGTGGACGGTGTCACGGCCGGGGCGACGCGCGTGCTCTCAGGTGCATGAGCGAAGCCATGCAGCAAAGGAAGCGGGGGCGGCGCCCACGGGCGGCCCTGGCGGTGGCCGCCCTGGGAGCGACGGCGAGCTGGGGTGCTCCGGCCGTCCCGGCCGCCGCCGCGCCGCCGGACACGGGCGCGTACCTGGGGGTGTGGAACTACGACCAGCCGGACCGCCGCACCATGCGGAACATCGCGGAGATCTCCTGCCTCCCCGCGGAACCCGACTGCGACAGTTTCATCCCGGGCGTTCCCGCGGGCGAGCCCGTCCAGATCCCGCAGATCGGCCGGGTCGTCTTCCGGAAGGGCGCCGGGCCAGGGGAGGTCGTGGGCCGCACCGACCGGGGCTGCACCTGGTCGTTCGAGGTCCGGGGCCGCGCACTGGAGCTCGCCCCGCCGGGCCAGCGCTGCACCAACAAGGTGATCGACTCCGACTACACCCTGCTGAGCTGGTCGGTGCGGGTGTCCGGACGGCACGAGCGGGAGACGATCAAGGGGATCAGCCACCACGAGGAGGACTACGCCTTCACGCTGGCGAACGGGTCCCGCACCCGGGACGGGGCGGAGCCGTGGCCGAGGGCCGCGCGGCGCTTCGGCGGCCGGTGGACCTACGACCCGGCGGACCCGTCCCGCATGATCAACATGGTCGTCCACCGCGGGCCGGACGGTCCCCGCCGGTCGGAGCGGCAAGGCCGCGTCGACATGGTGGTGCTGCCCGACCGGACGATCGCCGCCCGGACCCCCGACGGATGCCGGTGGACGCTCGCGGCGAGCGGCAACACCGCCGAGCTCGCGCCGCCGGGGCAGACCTGCACGCGCGCCGGGGAGAGCGTCACCCTCGACTTCTGGCAGGTGGCGAGCGACGGGCGGCGGCAGGCGTCGATCATGAAGGGGTCCGTGCGGCGGGACGGCCGCACGTCCGCGTTCCTGCTCAACGTGGGGGCGCTGACCCGCCTCGCGGCGCGGTCGCGTGCGGGTGCTGATCCGGACGGGGAGAATGTTCCGGCCGAGACGGGGCATAAGGAGGGCCTCCGGCGGCGTTAGACTGACCGAATCACTCTTCATCACTTTTTCGGCGCCCCAGCGCCAGGCTCGTCCTTGCAGCCCACGAAATCCACTGCGTGGTGCCTCCCGAGACGTGCCCCCCTCTCGGAAGGTATTGCGTGACCACAGCCACTGCTGCTCAGAACCCGACCGCCGACGCCGCCACCGCGGCCGAGGAGCGGGTTCCCACCTTCGCCGAGCTCGGCCTCCCGGCCGAGCTGGTGAACGCCCTGGCCCGCCAGGGCATCGACGCCCCGTTCCCGATCCAGGCCGCCGCGATCCCCGACGTCATGGCGGGACGGGACGTCCTCGGCCGCGGCAAGACGGGGTCCGGCAAGACCCTCGCGTTCGGCCTGCCGCTGCTCGCCCGCCTGTCCGGCCGCCGCGCTGCCCCGAAGCGCCCGCTCGCGCTGATCCTCGTCCCGACGCGCGAACTCGCCCAGCAGGTCCAGCAGAACCTGGAGCCGCTCGGCCGGTCGCTCGGCCTGAAGTTCAAGACCGTCATCGGCCAGACCTCGATGTTCAAGCAGATCGACGCGCTGCGCCGCGGCGTCGAGGTGCTGGTCGCCACGCCCGGCCGCCTCAAGGACCTCATGCAGCAGGGCGCCTGCGACCTGTCCGACGTCGAGATCGCGGTGCTCGACGAGGCCGACCACATGGCCGACATGGGCTTCCTGCCCGACGTCACCGACATCCTCGACCAGGCCCGCCCCGGCGGGCAGCGGCTGCTGTTCTCCGCGACCCTCGACAAGGACGTCGACGTCCTAGTCCGGCGCTACCTGCAGGACCCGGTCACCCACGCCATCGGCCCCGTCGACGAGCCCGTCGACACGATGGACCACCACCTGCTGCTCGTCGCGCCGAAGGACAAGGGCCTGATCACCGCGGAGATCGCCAACCGCGAGGGCCGGACGATCCTGTTCGCCCGCACCAAGCACGGCGTCGACCGGCTCGCCAAGCAGCTCACCCAGGTGGGCGTCCGCGCGGCGGGCCTGCACGGCGGCAAGAGCCAGGGCCTGCGCACCCGCACGCTCGCCGAGTTCCGCGAGGGCAACATCAGCGTCCTCGTCGCGACCGACGTCGCCGCGCGCGGCATCCACGTCGACGACGTGAGCCTCGTCATGCACGTCGACCCGCCGGCCGACCACAAGGACTACATGCACCGCGCCGGACGGACGGCCCGCGCCGGCGAGCGCGGCACCGTTGTCACGCTCGTCCTGCCGCACCAGGTGCGCTCGACGTCCGCGATGACCCGCCGCGCCGGGATCAACGCGCCGCGCGTCCGGGTCGCCAGCGGCGACGCCGAACTGGTCAAGCTGACCGGGGCGCGCGTTCCGTCCGGCATCCCGATCGAGGAGCCGCTGATCCCGGAGCGGCCGCGCCGCGAGAACGGCGGCGGGCGCGGCCGGCCGGGCGGGCGCCGCGGCTACGGCGGCCGCGGCGCGCGGTCGTCCGGCGGCGAGCGCCGGGGCGGCGGCCCGCGCAGCGGCGGCTCCCCGCACGGCGGTTCCTCGCACGGCGGCGGCCGGCGCGGCGGCTCCTACGGGGGCAAGCGCGGCGGCGGCGGCGACCGGAGCGCGGCCCGCTACAACTGAGCCCGTCCCCAGCATGTGAGACGACCCCGTCCCGGGAAACCGGGGCGGGGTCGTTTCACGTGAAACGCCTCCGTACCGCGAGCGGAACGCCCTGTTCGCGCGGGACGTCGGAATTGGAGCATCCGCAGCGATCTTGGAGGGTTCATGGCGTTCCCGCACCCCGGACCGCACGCGCCGGGCACCGTGGTGATCCGGTTGCGTCCGTTCACCATGCTCGGCCGCGGGCTCCGGCCGCCCGTGCTGGTGGACGCGGGGAACTGGCGGGGGCAGATCGAACCGGGGGACACCCCGCTGCCGCTGCCGCCGGGGGTGTGGCCGGTGCACGTCTGGTGCTCGTACTACGGCATCAAGGTGGGGAAGGCCGAGCTGACCGTCGACACGCGCGCGGGCCACCCCGTCCTGCTGCACTACGCGCCCCCGCACACGATCTACACAAGGGGCGCGCTCGCCTTCGAGCCGGTGGACCGGCCGGGGAAGGGCGCACTGGTGGCGATCTTCGGGCTGTCGTTCGGCGTGGTCGCGCTGCTGGTCCTGCTGGCGGCGCTGCTCGGCTGACCGCCGGCCGGTCCCGTCAGCCGGTCTCCTCGCGGGCGTCCGCGGGACGGACGTCTCCGGCTCCGGCGCCGCCCGGACCGCCCGAGCCGTTCGTCCCGTGCGCCGCGTTCTCGGCGCGGAGGCGGTCCTGGAGCAGCTGGAGGCCCTGGAGGCCGTCGACGGAGAGGGCGGCGAGTTCGTCCAGCGACATCAGCGGGCCCGTGCGCAGCGGCGGCTGCCAGCCCTGCTCGGGGTCGTGGCTGCGCAGCACCTTCGCGGGGACCCCGCCGATGACCGAGTGGTCGGGGAACTCGCCGCGGACGACCGCGCCGCCGGCGACGGCGACGTTCCGGCCGAGCCGGGTGCCGGGCAGGATGATCGCGCCGGTGCCGATCCAGCAGCCGTCGCCGATCACCACCGGGTTGTTCTCGGGCCACTGCCGCCCGATCGGCACGTCGAGGTCGCCGTAGGTGTGGTTCTGGTCGGTGATGTACACGTTCGGGCCGGTGAACACGTCGTTGCCGATCTCGATCGACTGGTGCCCGACGATGTGCGTGCCGCGGCCGAGCGAGCAGCTCGACCCGATGGTCACGACGACGTCCGGGCCGAGGTCGAGGCCCGGGACGAACCCGGCGGAGATCGTGACGTGCGTCCCGACGAGGGTGTGGTCGCCGATCGAGATCCACGGTTCGCCGTAGATCGCGCCGACGGGGAAGCCGATGCAGGCGCCCTCGCCGAGGTAGGCGAACCGGCGGGCGCCGTGGGTGTGCGGGGTGATCTCGCCGTGCCGCTGGATCCACTCCCAGGTCCGGTGCACGGCGGTGTGCAGGCCCCGGCGGGCGCGGTCCTTGGCGAGGACGCCCAGGCGCCGCGGCACCGAGCGCGATTCTGCCGACATGCGGTTCACCGTACCGGTTGGTAGCGGCGGACGGGACGCGCGGGACGCGGCGGCGGGGACCGGACGCGGAAGGGCCCGGTCCGTCCGGACCGGGCCCTCTTCCACTGAGCCTTACGCATGCGCACGACCGTCACGGCGGCGGCCGGACGGCGCCTAGTGCGGTGAGTGCACCTGGCCGTCCACGTCGGCGCCGCTGACCGTCATCGAGTCGGCGGAGGTGGCCTCCCCCTCCTCCGAACGGTCCGCCATGTCCTGGCCGGCGCTGCGCCGGGTCATCACCACGCCCGCGGCGCCGGCCGCGAGGGCCGTGCCGGCCATGGCCATCACCATGACGGTGGACGGCCGGGTGCGCCGCGGCGGTTCCACCCGGTGGGCCATGTCGTTCATGAACGTGCTCACCCGCGGGGCGAGGCCCGTCTCCACGTAACGGGCGGCCCGCCGCAGCCGGGGCGCGCTCCAGCCGCGCGCGAGCATGACGCGCTCGTTCGCGGCCGGCATGAACCGGTCGGCCGCCATGGTGGCCTGCCGCCGGCACATCGCCGTACCCTGCATGGCCGCCTGCCGGGCACGCTCGTACCCCGTGTACACGCCATCCTGCGGCCTGCGACGGATACTGATCTTTAGGGACACGCTAACCTCCCTGTTTGCGAGGTCCTGTCTGCAGCCTTCCCGTGCATCGGAGGGTAAACACCGTGCGAGTGACCGTCCGACCGCGTAGGGTGACGGTTTCCGGTATGTCGGAGACCGCACGGTTTTGCGGCAGGAACCGGCCGAACTGCACGAACGAGATCCGGACCCGACCGTCCGGACGACCATGAGGAGGCCCGCGTGGCCAACGAGATCTTCGCGACCCTCGACACGACGCTCGGCAAGATCGTCATCCAGCTGTACCCGGACAAGGCGCCCGAGACGGTCGGCAACTTCGTCGACCTCGCCGAGGGCAACAAGGTCTGGACCGACCCGAACACCCGGCAGAAGACCGAGAAGCCCCTCTACAACGGGACGATCTTCCACCGCGTCATCGACGGGTTCATGATCCAGGGCGGCGACCCGCTCGGCAACGGTACCGGCGGCCCCGGCTACGAGTTCGGCGACGAGTTCCACCCGGACCTGAAGTTCGACCGGCCGTACCTGCTGGCCATGGCGAACGCCGGGCCCGGCACGAACGGGTCGCAGTTCTTCATCACCACCAACGTCCAGAACACCCGCCACCTCACCGGCCGGCACACGATCTTCGGCAAGGTCATCGAGGGCACGGACGTCGTCGACGCGATCGTCCAGTCGCCGACCGGCGCGATGGACCGCCCGAAGACCGATGTCGTGATCCGCACGGTGACGATCGAGCGCCGTTAATCGTTGAGACGGTGAGAGCCCGCACCGCGACGCCGGAGTACGGATGAGCACAGAACCCAGTCCCGCGCCCGACACCTCGGTGCCGACCTGCTACCGGCACCCGGGGCGGGAGACGTACGTGCGCTGCACCCGGTGCGACCGCTACATCTGCCCGGACTGCATGCGCGAGGCCGACGTCGGCCACCAGTGCGTGGAGTGCGTCGCCGAGGGCAACCGGGACGCGCACCGGACGGCGCCCCGCACCGCGCTGGGCGCCCGTGTCGCCGCGTCGTCCACCCCGGTGGTGACGTACGCGCTGATCGGCGCCTGCGTCCTGGTGTACCTGTTCGAGCGCGCGTCCCGCGAGGTCGTCTTCGACTACATGATGGTCGGCCTCGGACTGCTGGACGGGCGGCTCGTCGGCGTCGCCGAGGGCGAGTGGTACCGGCTCTTCACCTCGATGTTCCTGCACCAGACCGAGGGATCGTTCGGCATCACCCACATCCTGTTCAACATGTGGGCGCTGTGGGCGATCGGCCCCGCGCTGGAGCAGGTGCTCGGACGGTGGCGCTACCTCGCCCTCTACGTGCTGTCGGGGCTCGGCGGCTCGGTGCTGCTGTACCTGGTGTCGCCCGGCGAGGCGGCGGTGGGCGCGTCCGGCGCCATCTTCGGCCTGTTCGGGGCCTTCTTCGTGATCGGCCGCCGGATGCGCGCCCCCACCGGGCCCATCGTGTTCCTGCTGGTGATCAACCTGATCATCACGTTCTCGGTGCCCGGGATCTCCTGGCAGGGCCACGTCGGC
The DNA here is from genome assembly GCF_003947565.1 of Actinomadura sp. WAC 06369. NCBI lineage: Bacteria > Bacillati > Actinomycetota > Actinomycetes > Streptosporangiales > Thermomonosporaceae > Actinomadura > Actinomadura sp. WAC 06369. The sequence goes on from NZ_QHJN01000038.1 coordinate 11,152, forward strand.
GGGCTGGTCGTGGGCGCCGCGCTCGCGGCCGCGTACGCCTACGCGCCGAAGGCGCGCCGGCTCGCCGTCCACGTCGCGACGCCCGTCCTCACGCTGGTGCTGCTGGGCGTGCTGGTGGCGGTCAAGACGGCGGACCTGTCCGCGCAGTACGGGCTGTAGGAGCCGTGGGGCGGCCCAGGGGAGCGATCCCCTGGGCTACCTCCACTTCGTGGACAGGATGACGCCGAGGATGATGGCGGTGAATCCGATGCCGAGGTTCCAGTTGTGCAGATCGGTCATGAACGGCACCTCGGTGCCGGTGCTCGCCGTGACGTAGAAGACCGCGATCCAGATCAGGCCCACCAGCCACAGCGTGACCATCGTGGGCACCAGCCAGCGCGGGCTGACCTCGGGCGCCTTGGACTTCTGCGGCGGGGTGTAGACCGCCTTCTTGCGCACTTTCGACTTGGCCACGGTGGTCGATCTCCTCGGGCGTCCGGCGGCCGGGGCGCCGGACCGCACTTGGGTGTTTTGTCGGTTAGCGTATCCGCTGGGGCGCGGCGTACCGGCCCCCGCATGAGGCATCATCCCAGTTTTCACGCTACCGGCGGGAGACCCGGCGTCGAGCCGTTCGAGAAGGGGGACGCGCGGTGCGGACGCTGATCCGTGGACTGGGCGAACTGTGCATCACCGCCGGACTGATCCTGATGCTGTTCGTGACGTACGAACTGTGGGGAACCGGCCAGTACACGCGGGACCAGCAGAACCGCCTCACCGACCAGCTCCTCGAACGGTGGAAGGCCCCCGACGTCACCACCGAGCAGGTCGAGCTCGGGTCCGGCATCGCGATGCTGCGCGTCCCCGAGTTCGGGGACGACTACGGCTTCGTCGTCGTCGAGGGCGTCGAGCGCGACGACCTGCGCAAGGGCCCCGGCCACTACCCGGGCAGCGCCATGCCCGGCGAGGTCGGCAACTTCGTCGTGTCCGGCCACCGCACGACGTACTCCGCGCCGTTCAACGACCTCGGCGAACTCGAGCGCGGCGACGAGATCCTCGTCGACACGCGCGAGAAGCAGTACGTCTACAAGGTCACCGGGCGCGACATCGTCGAACCGACGGCCGTCGAGGTCACCGCGCCGGTCCCGTACCATCCGGGCGAGAAGCCCGGCGAGCGGCTCATCACCCTCACCACCTGCCACCCGAAGTACTCCGACGCCGAACGCATGATCGTCTTCGGCGAGCTGACCGCCGCGAAGCCGCGCGTCCCGTCCGCCGCGGCCGCCGAGTAGGAGGGGTTCCCGTGTACGCGTGGATCTGGCGCCGGCTGCCCGGCGCGTGGCGCACCAAGCTCGCGGTCGCGGCCGCCGCCGTCCTCGCGCTCGTCCTGGTGCTGTGGTACGTCGTGTTCCCGTGGGTGGAGCCGAAGGTCCAGTTCGACCACGGCGTCGTCACCGGGACGCCGTCGCCCTCGTCCTCCGGGGAGCCGGGGCTGCCGTGAGCCCGCGGGTCCTCGTCGTGGACAACCACGACAGCTTCGTCTACAACATCGTCCAGTACCTGCGGGAACTGGGCGCCGACTGCCGCGTCGCGTCCCGCGCGGACGTCGCCGTCGGCGACGCCGCCGGCGCGGACGGCGTCTTGTTGAGCCCCGGTCCCGGGCGCCCCGCGGACGCGGGCGTCTGCGCCGCGCTCGTCCGGTCGGGGGCGCCCGTGCTCGGCGTATGCCTCGGCCACCAGGTCATCGCGCACGCGTACGGCGCCGCGGTGTCCCGGGCGCCCGAGGTCGTCCACGGGTACACGAGCCTGATCCGGCACGACGGCCGCGGCGTCTTCGCGGGCCTGCCGAACCCGTTCCCCGCGACCCGGTACCACTCGCTCGCCGTCGAGGCCGCGACCGTCCCGGACGTCCTGGAGATCACCGCGCGCACCCCGGACGGCGTCGTCATGGGCCTCCGGCACCGCGCGGCGCCCGTCGAGGGCGTCCAGTTCCACCCGGAGTCGGTGCTGTCGGTCGGCGGGCGGACGCTGCTGCGGAACTGGCTGGACACCCTCCGACCAGGGCATTCCCGACTCGCAGAAAATTCTGGTTGAAATCCGTAACGTTCGGACGTCCAGGGGCGAAGACCATATCGAGGGCTTCCGCCATTGCCCCCGAGTGGCGGAAGCCCTCTTCGCGTGTCACCGCCCCCGCGCCAGGACGGCCACCGCCTCGGCCACCCGCTCGGCGGACGGCATCGACTCCGGCGCCAGCAGCGCCTGCTGCGCGAACCCGACGACCATCGCGTGCACGAGCGACCCGAGCGCCACCGCCGTGGCGTCGTCCACCTCGCCGCTCTCCACCCCGAGCACCATCGCCGCCAGTTCCCGGCGGCCCCGCTCCACGGCCTCCAGCAGCGGCGCCCGCACCTCCTCGCTGAACTGGGCCTCGGTGTACGCCTGCGTGCTCGCGACCAGCAGGTCCCGCTGCCGGGGGATCGCCGCGAACAGCTCGTCCAGGAACGTCCGCAGCCGCTCCGCCGGGCTCGCCTCGCCCGCCGCCCGCACCGCCGCCTCGATCGTGTCGCCCCACGCGTCGCTGGCCTGGAGCACCGCCACGGCCATCAGCCGGTCCTTCGAGCCGAAGTGGTACCCGATCGACGCCAGGTGCGCGCCCGACGCGCTCGCGATGTCCCGCGCGGTCGTCCGGCTGTAGCCCTTCTCGGCGAGGCAGATCCGCGCGCCCGCCAGCAAGTCCTCACGCTGTCCCATGCCGAACATTGTACGTACGTACGTTTTGACACCGTGATTTGTACGTACGTACGATCACGCCATGCGCGTCGCCGTCCTCCTGCTGCCCGCACTGCTCGTCTCGATGGACCTGTCGATCCTGTTCGTCGCCGCCCCGGCCATCTCCGCCGCGCTCACCCCGACCGGCACCGAATGGCTGTGGATGATGGACGTCTACGGCTTCGTCATGGCCGGACTGCTGATCACCATGGGCTCCCTCGGCGACCGCATCGGCCGCCGCCGGCTCCTCCTCGCCGGCTCCGCCCTCTTCGGCGCCGCGTCCGCGCTCCTCGCCCTCGCCACCGAACCCTGGACGTTCGTCCTGGCCCGGGCCCTCCTCGGCATCGGCGGCGCCACCCTCGCCCCCTCCACCCTCTCCCTCCTCCGCGCCCTGTACCCCGACGAGCGCCGCCGCCGCGCGGCCGTCGGCGCCTGGACCGTCGCGTTCACCGGCGGCTCCGTCGCGGGCCCCATCGTCGGCGGGCTGCTGCTCGAGCACTTCTGGTGGGGCTCGATCTTCCTCGTCAACGTCCCCGTGATGCTGCTCCTCCTGGCCGCCGCCCCGCTCCTCCTGGAGGAGTCCCGCGACCCCGACGGCGCCGGGTTCGACCTGCCCGGCGCCGTCCTCGCGCTCACCGCCGTCCTCGGCCTCGTCGTCGCGCTCAAGCGCGCCACCGGCCACGGCCCCGACGCCGCCGCCGGCGCGGCGGCGCTGGCCGGCCTCGCCCTCGGGGCCGCGTTCGTCCTGCGCCAGCGCCGCGCCGCGCACCCGCTCCTCGACCTCGGCCTGTTCCGGGCGCCCGCCTTCGGCGCCGCCGTCACCGCGAACACCGCGGTGTCCTGGGCCGCCGCGGGCATGGGCGCCCTGGCGTTCACGTTCATGCAGACCGTCCACGGGCTCACCGCCCTCGAAGCCGCGCTGCACGCCCTCCCGACCCTCGCCGGGACGGCCGCCGGCGCGGCCCTCGCGAGCACGATCGCCGACCGCGCCCGTCCCGCCCCGCTCGTCACCGCCGGGATGCTCCTCGCCGCACTCGGATTCGGGAGCATCGCGCTCCTCGACCCGGGCACCCCCGTGTGGGCGTTCGTCGGCGGCTACACCGTCCTGGCCTTCGGCGTCGGCGTCTGCGGCACCATCGCGAACACGCTGATCCTCTCCACCGCCCCGCCCGAACGCGCCGGAGCCGCCGCCGGCGTCTCCGAGACCGGCACCGAACTCGGCGCCGCGCTCGGCATCGCCGTCCTCGGCGCCGCCACGGCCACCGTGTACACGGCCCGGATGGAGGAGCACGCGCCCCCCGGCACGCCCGGCGCCGCCACCGAGACGATCGCCGGCGCCTTCGCCGTCCTCGACGACGCCGCACTCCTGGACACGGCCGCCGCGGCCTACACCGACGGCGTCACCGCGGCCGCCGCGGTCAGCGCCGCCGCCCTCCTCCTGACCGCCGCCCTCGCCGCCCGCGCCCTCCGCCACGAGCCCCGCTGACCCCACGAACACCCGCGATCGGGCGCGCGGACGGGCCTTCGCGCCCGCTCGTCCCTTCCACCGGGGGTTGAGGGTCGGTGGGGTATTCGGGCCGGTCGGTGGTGCCTTCGAGCCATGGAAGTTTCCGGGGTCGCTTCAACGTGACGATGGAATCCATGGATGTCGAAGAGAGGGAACGCGCGGTGCCCGCGCGGCGGTGGTGGACGCTCGGGGTGGTGAGCGCCGCGCAGTTGCTGGTGGTCCTGGACGGGACGATCGTGAACATCGCGCTCCCGTCGGCGCAGGCGGCGCTCGGGATGTCGGACGGGAACCGGCAGTGGGCGGTCACCGCGTACGCGCTGGCGTTCGGGGGGCTGCTGCTGATCGGCGGACGGATCAGCGGGGTGCTCGGGCACCGGCGGGCGTTCGTGATCGGGCTCGCCGGGTTCGCGGCGGCGTCGGCGGTGGGCGGCGCGGCCACGGGCCCGGCGATGCTGTTCGGGGCGCGGGCGGCGCAGGGGGCGTGCGCCGCGCTGCTGGCGCCGGCGGCGACGGAGGACGCCCGCCGGGTCGGCGCGGTCAACGTCGCGCTGATGGCCGGGATCGCCGCGGTCGTCGCGCTCGTCGTGAGCGCCGTCGTGCTCCTCGGGATCTCGGTGCCGCTCGGGCTGCTGGTGCTGCTCGGGGCGCCGCCGCTGCTGTGGGCGGGGCATCTGCTCAGCAAGCCGCTGGAGCGGCGCAGCCGCGCGGAGCAGGAACGGGGCGCGCACGCGTCGGCGGTCGCGGCCGACCTGGTCGGCGGGCTGCGGGTGCTGAAGGGCATCGGCGCGGAGCGCGCGGCCGTGGAACGGTACCGGGCCACGAGCGCCCGGTCGCTGGAGGCGACGCTGCGGGCGGCGCGGGCCGAGGCGTGGCAGAACGGGACGGTTCTGGCGCTCACGGGGATCTTCATCGCGATCGTCGCGCTGGTCGGCGGCCGGCTGGCCGCCGCCGGGGACATCGGGCTCGGGGAGCTGGTGAGCGCCGTGGGGCTCGCGCTGCTGCTGCTGGGGCCGCTGTCGACGCTGTCGTGGGTCAACACGGAGCTGGCGCAGGGACGGGCGTCGGCGGCGCGGATCGCGGAGGTGCTCGCGGCGCCCGAGGCGGTGCCGCCGGGGACCGCGGAGCCCCCGGGCGCGGTGGACGGACGGGTGCGGCTGCGGGACGTCGCGTGCGGATCGCTGGCCGGGGTGAGCTTCGAGGCCGAGCCCGGCGAGCTCTTGGGCGTCGTGGCCGACGCGGCCGACGCGGGGAACCTGCTGCGCTGCCTCGGCCGGGAGGCCGACCCGGACGCGGGCGCCGTCGAGCTGGACGGGGTGCCGCTCGCGACGCTGGCGCCGGGCGCGGTGCGCGAGTCGATCCTGGTGGCGCCGCACGACGCCGACCTGTTCGCGGGCGGACTGGAGGACAACGTGGCGGCGGTCGCGCGGATCGACGTGGGCAAGGCGATGGCGGCCGCGGGCGCCGACGAGATCCTGCGGGGCACCGTCCTCGGGGAGCGGGGCCGGACGCTGTCGGGCGGGCAGCGGCAGCGGGTGGCGCTGGCGCGCGCCCTCGCGGCGGACGCGGACGTCCTGGTGCTGCACGACCCGACGACGGCGGTGGACACGGTCACCGAGGCGCGCATCGCCGACGGGCTGCGGGCGATCCGTACCGGGCGGACGACGATCGTGGTGACGGCGAGCCCGGCGCTGCTGGCCGTCGCCGACCGGGTGGTGCTGCTGGCGGACGGGCGGGTGGCGGCCACCGGCACCCACGCCGAACTGGCGGGGCGCGCGGACTACCGGACGGCGGTGCTGTCGTGACGCTGCTTCCCACCGCGAGCGGCGCCCGGACGCGGGCGGTGCTGGGCGAGCTGGTCCGGCCGCACCGGGGCCTGGCGGCCGCCGGGTTCGGGGTGCTGACCGCGGCGACGGCGACCGGGCTGCTGACCGCGCCGCTCGTCGGGCGGATCGTCGACGCCGTCGCGCAGCGGCGGGACCCGGACGTCATCACGTGGATCGTCGCCGGGCTGATCGCCGTGGCGGTCGTCCAGGGCGTCACGACGGCGGCGGGGCTGTCGCTGGTCTCGCGCCTCGGCGAGACGGTGCTGGCGAGGCTGCGGGAACGGTTCGTCGAGCGGGCGCTGCACCTTCCGCTGGACGAACTGGAGCGCGCGGGCTCGGGCGACCTCGTCGCGCGGGTCACCGGGGACGTGTCGCTGGTCGCCGAGGCGGTGCGGCGGGCGCTGCCCGAGCTGGTGCGGTCGTCGCTGGCGATCGTCCTGACGCTGGGGGCGCTCGCCCTGCTGGACTGGCGGTTCCTGCTCGCGGCGCTGTGCGCGGCGCCGGTGCAGGCGTACACGGCGCGCTGGTACGTGCGACGCGCGGTGCCGCTGTACGCGGAGCAGCGGGTCGCGAACGGGGCGCAGCAGCAGCAGTTGCTGGACGGCATCGGCGGCGCGGCGACCGTGCGGGCGTTCCGGCTGGAGGAGGAGCACACGGGCCTCGTCGCGCGGAAGTCGCGGGCGCTGGTCGAGCTGACGATGCGCACGATCCACCTGGTGCTGCGGTTCTACTGCCGGCTGCACGTGGCGGAGTACACCGGCCTCGCGGCGGTGCTCGTCGCCGGGTTCGTGCTGGTCGGCGGCGGTCACGCGTCGATCGGGACGGCGACGGCGGCGGCGCTGTACTTCCACAACCTGTTCGCGCCGATGAACACGGTGCTCGTCCTGATCGACGACGCGCAGGCGGCCGGGGCGGGGCTCGCGCGGCTCGTCGGGGTCGCCGACCGGCCCGCGCCGGGCGCCCCGGCGGAGACCGCGCCGGGCGACGGCTCGGTGACGGCCGCGGCGGTCGAGCACGCGTACGTGCCCGGGCGTCCGGTGCTGCACGGGATCGACCTGCGGGTGCGGCCCGGGGAGCGGGTCGCGCTGGTGGGCGCGAGCGGCGCCGGGAAGACGACGCTGGCGAAGCTGGTGGCGGGCGTGCACGCGCCGACGGGCGGCACGGTCCGGGCGGACGGCGTCGCGCTGGTGACGCAGGAGGTGCACGTGTTCGCCGGGACGCTCGCCGAGGACCTGCGGCTCGCGGACCCGGACGCGCCGGACGAGCGGCTGCGGGACGCGCTCGCGCGGGTCGGCGCCCTGGAGTGGGCGGACGCCCTGCCGGACGGGCTCGGCACCGTCGTCGGGGAGGGCGGGCACCGGCTGACGAGCGCGCGGTCGCAGCAGCTCGCGCTGGCCCGGCTGGTCCTCGCGGACCCCCGCGTGGCCGTCCTGGACGAGGCGACGGCGGAGGCGGGCAGCGCGGGCGCGAAGGTCCTGGAGCGGGCGGCGGAGCGGGCCGTGGAGGGACGCACGGCGCTCGTGGTCGCGCACCGGCTGACGCAGGCCGCGTCCGCCGACCGGGTGGTGGTGATGGACGGCGGCCGCGTCGTGGAGAGCGGCACGCACGACGAGCTCCGCGCGGCGGGCGGCGCCTACGCCGCGCTCTGGGCGGCGTGGTCGGGGTCGCGCGGCGCCTAGCCGGACGACTTGAGGGCGAGCGTTGCGAGGCGGTGCGCCGGGAGTTCCAGGGCGGTCACGTCGTGCGCCCAGGCGGGGACCTCGGCGCGCGCCTCGCGCTTGGTGAGGCCATGGGTGCGCATGAGCGCGTCGCGCCAGGCGTTGGCGACCTTCCCGTGCGCGCGGTCCATGAGCGTGCGGGCCGGCGTGCCGGACGGCGGGCGCCGGACGGCGTCCACGTGCGTCCCGCGGGCGGTCAGCTCGTACACGGGCGCGAGGATCTCGGCGGCTTCGGCGGGGTCGGCGGCGGTGAACACGCGGACGCGTTCGGCGCGGGTGGCGAGCAGGACCCGGACGAGCGCGGGTTCGAGGCCGGGCGGCAGCGCGATCGCGGCGCGGCGGACGGTCGCGGCGTACGGCTTGGCGAGCCACGTCGCCAGCCGGACGCGCGGGACGTTCGGCAGCACGTCCTTCGGCCACGCGCCGACGAGGACGTCGGGGCCGAGGTCGGCGACCGACCCGGCCGTGAGGTCCCGCGCGGCCGCCGACTCCACGGACTGCGGGCCGTGCGTGTAGATGGCGGCGGCGAACCGGTCGGCGCGGGCGACGGCGGCGGGCAGGGTCTTCGCGGTGGGGCGCAGGACGTACAGGTCGGCGGCCGACCCGATCGCCTCGGCGCCGAAGTAGCGGTTGAAGTCGGGGTAGATCGCCTCGGAGAGGAGGTTGAGGTCGCCGAGGGCGTGCTGCACCTTGAGGGCGAGCGCGGGGGTGAGGTCGCCGGCGCCGTAGGCGAGCAGGACCCGGCCCCGCGCGAGGTCGCCGAGGCCCTCGACGGCGCGGGCGACGAACAGGCCGACGCCGTCCGGGGTGTAGGGCGGGTCGGTGATCGCGAGGTCGTGGTCGCGGGCCGACGGGGGCAGGCCGAGCCGCAGGTCGGCCCAGCGGGTGCGGACGTCGAGGCCGAGCCGCTCCGCCTCGGCGTCGATGTGGGCGAGGACGCGGTCGTCGATGTCGACGACGGTCGTCCGGACGCCGGGGTGGACGAGGCCGACGGCGAGCGAGGTCAGGTCGTGGTCGCCGACGCACAGCAGGCGGGGGGCGGGCGCGCCCGGCGGGCGGAAGCGGGCGCCGAGGAACAGCGCCCGGCGGACGACGGTCTCCGGGGTGGCGGACACGTGGTCGAGGGCGCGCCGCGCGCGGGGCGCGCGGGCGATGGCGTCGGCGAGGCGCTCGACGACCGGCGCGTGCGCGGGCAGCAGGTGCCCGACGGGGTCGGCCGGGGCGGCGTGCGCCGGGACGGGCGCGGGCGGCGTGCGCCGGTAGCGGTCGCCGGACCGCTCGACCGGGACGGTGCGCAGCAGCGCCTCGATCGAGCGGCGCGGCGCGCCCGTCGCGCGGACGAGTTCGGCGCGGGTGCGCCAGCCCTCGGCGAGGAGGGCGAGCGCGGCGTGGACCCGCACCGGTTCCATGCCGTCCACGACCGGCAGCGCCGCGCCGCCCCCGCCCTCGCCGACCTCATGGGCCCCGGGTTCGTCCATCCGGGCAGTTTATTGCCCGCCCGTCAGTAGCCGGGTCCGCCGAGCAGGCCGCCGTCGGCGAGGGTCTCCGTGCCGGTGCCCGGACGCCTTCGTCGGCTCGACGGCGGCCTTCCCGGCCGCGCGCTCACGTGCGCCGCGACGCCGGGATCATCGAGAACGAGACGCCGTTGGCGACGTTCTCGTCGACCTCGCGCCGCCACGTCTCGACGGCGCGGGACGTGTCGATCTCGAACTCGAACCGGTTCGTCATCTCGGGGGTGACGTCCTCGACGTCCACGTAGAACTGCTCGTACCAGCGGCGGAGCTGGTAGACGGGCCCGTCCTGCTCGCACAGCAGCGGGTTGTCGACGGGGGCCTTGTTCTTCCAGATCTCGACGTCCTGGAGGAAGCCGAGGCCGACGCCCTCGGCGACCTGCGCGGCCATCGCGTCGGCCTCCTCGTCGGACATGCCGGGGAACTTCTTGACGATCGCGCCCCACTGGAGCATGAAGCTGTTGGACGTGATCGGGTAGTGGCAGTTGATCAGGACGGTCTCGACCGTGACGCCCTCGGCCTCGTTCCACAGGTAGTCGATCATGTAGGACGGCCCGTAGTACGCCGCCTCCGACCGCTGGTCGATCTTCTGGTCGGCGGGGCCGGGGACGATCCCCAGGTGCGCGTCGTCGCGGGACGTCCCGTCGAAGTACTGGGTCGCGACGTGCCCCTCGAAGACGTTCTTGAAGTACGTCGGCAGCGCGTAGTGGACGTAGAAGAAGTGCGCCATGTCGACGACGTTGTCGACGATCTCGCGGCAGTGGGAGTTCTCGACGCGGAGCGTGTTCCACGTCCAGTCGCTCCACTCGTCGCTGAACGCGCCCTCGATGCGCGGGATCGTCACCTCTGGCGGCGGCGAGCCGCCCTGCGGGTCGTTCCAGACGAACAGCTGCCCGTTCTCCTCCAGCGTCGGCCAGGAAACGGTGCGGGCGGCGCGGGGGACGCGCTTGGCGTACGGGATGCCGGCGCAGCGGCCGTCCCCGCCCCAGCGCCAGTCGTGGAACGGGCACGCGATCGCGTCGCCCTTGACGGTGCCCTGGGTGAGGTTCCCGCCCATGTGGGGGCAGAAGCCGTTGAGGACGTGCAGCCCGCCGCTCTCGCCCCGGAAGACGACGAGCGTGGTGCCGAACGCCTCGACGGCGTGCGGCTTCCCGTCCTTGAACGAGTCGGCCAGGCCCAGGCAGTGCCAGCCCCGGGCGAACCGCTCGGGCGGCGGCGCGGCCTCGATGACGCGGTGGTTCATGCCTTTCCTCCCTGTGTGACGGGGTTCTGTGCTGCGGCGATGCAGGCGGCGACGTAGCCGAACGTCATCGCGGGGCCGATCGTGGCGCCCGGCCCGGGTAGGTCTCGCCGGTCACGGCGGCCGAGCAGTTCCCGGTGGCGTACAGGCCCGCGCTGGGCGGGCCGTCCGGCGTCGGGACCGACGGCGCGCCCCGCACCTTGTCCATCAGGCCGTAGGTGGGGCGCCCGGCGCGGCGCATCCGCGCGAACTCGGGGCCGAGCTTGGCGTCCTTGCGCGCGGCGGGCACCCGCTCCCCCACCGCCGCGTCCATGTACGCGCGGGCGTTCTCGGGGGTGTCGCGCTGCCCCGTCTGCTCCAGGTACAGGGTGCGGTGTGTCCGTGTCCACTGTGTCCATGTGCTTCCTCGGCTAGGCGTCGGCCGCGACGTGGTCGCTGGTGTGGAAGTCGCCGCGGTAGTGGAGCAGCGGGCCGCCGCCGTCGCGTGCGTCCAGTTCCCGGACGGAGCCGACCACGATCAGATGGTCGCCCGCCTCGTGGACGTCGGCAACGGTGCAGTCGACGGTGGCGAGGGCCCCGTCCAGGTGCGCGGTGCCGTGCGGCGAGCGGGTCCAGGCGAGGCCCGCGAACGCGTCCCCGCCGCTCACGGCGAAGGCCCGGCACACGTCCCGCTGGTCGGCGGCGAGGACGTTCACCGCGAACCGTCCGGTCGCGGCCGTCTTCGGCCAGCCGGTGGACGTCCGCGCGACGCAGAACAGGACGAGCGGCGGGTCCAGCGACAGCGACGCGAACGACCGGCACGCGAAACCCGCCGGGCGTCCCGCGGCGTCGATCGAGGTGACGACGGTGATCCCGGACGCGAACCGCTCCAGCGCGTCCCGGAACGCGGCCTCGTCGGGGGCCCGGGCGGACGCCGTCACAGCATCACGGGCTGCAGCAGCCGGACGAACCCGGCGTCCGCCGGTTCCTTGACGGTCGCCTCGGGGACGCGCCGCGCCGCCTCGGCCTCCGCCGCCCGCTCGGCGATGCCGGGCACGAGGCCCCGGACGGCCTCGAGAACCTGTTCGCTCATACTCGCTCCTCGCTCCCGCGCCGGGTGATGCGGATCACTCGGCGGCTTGCGAGCACGCTAGGCGAGGTGTTCCAATTAGAAATACGGCCTTCCCGGTCACCGGGAAGGCCGCTCGGGACGGGGAGAAAGGAACGACCCCATGCCGGCACCCGCAGCGGCGACCGCGCCGCCCCTGGAGTCCTCGATGCTGGCCCGGGCGGCCCGCATCCTGTACGCCTTCACCGCGACCACGCCGGAGCTGTCGATGAGCGACGTCGTCCGGCGCACCGGGCTGCCCCGCTCCTCGGTGCACCGGATCATGGACCAGCTCGTCCAACTCCGGGCGCTGGAGCGGACCGGCTCCCGGTACCGGCTCGGCCTCGGCCTGCTCGAGCTGGGCGCGCTCGCGGTGCACCAGAACCGGCTGCGCGAGACGGCGCTGCCGCACCTGCGCGCCCTGCACGCGGCGACCGGCGTCCTGGTGCACCTGGCCGTGCTGGACGGCCACGAGATCGTCTACCTGGAGAAGATCGGCGGCTCGGCGGGCGGGCGCGCCCCGTCCCGGCTGGGCGGCCGCCAGCCGGCGTACTGCACCGGCGCGGGCAAGGCGATCCTGGCGTTCGCGGACGCGGACCGGCTCGCCGGGGCGCTCGCGGCCGGGCTCCCCGCCCGCACCCCGTACACGATCACCGACGAGCGGGTGCTGCGCCGGGAGCTGGCGCGGATCCGCGAGCACGGCGTCGCGTTCGACCGGGAGGAGGGCTACCGGGGCATCGCGTGCATCGCCGCGCCGCTGCGGGACGCCGGCGGCGCCCCGGTCGCGGCGATCTCGATCTCCGGGCCGCCCGCGAAGATGGACCCGCAGCGGCTCGTCCCGCCGCTGCTGACGACGTCGCGGGCGGTGTGGCGGGCGCTGTTCGCGCCCGGGCGGCGCCGGGCGGACGCGCCCCCGGCGGCCGATTCCGGTTTCCCGGTCATCGGGAAGGGGTGACGCCGGGCGCGTGTGACGCTCCTTACGTTGAGGCCGTTTTCCCCGGTCACGACCTTCGGGAGCCCCCATGCGCAGAACCCCCGTCCTCGCCGCCGCGGTGCTCGCCGCGCCGCTGTTCACCGTCCCGAGCGCGCTCGCCGCGCCGGCCGCACCGCCCGGGGTCGTCCAGCGGCACGGCGGCCACGGGCACGGGTCCCGCCTCGTCGGCGTCGAGGGCACGATCAACCTCCGCGACCTCGGCGGGTACGAGACGTACTTCCACGCCCGCGTCCGGTCCGGCGTGATCTACCGGGCGGACGCGCTCGACCACGTCACGGACGCGGGCCTGGCGAAGCTCCGGGGCCTCGGCGTCGAGCGCGTCGTCGACTTCCGCACGCCCCTCGAGGTCTCGACGGACGGGCCCGACCGGCTGCCGGACGGCCTGCGCGCCACCGCCCGCCCGATCGGCGACACCGGCATGTTCGCCGCCGTGAACGCGGCGATCGGGTCGAAGGACCCGGCGCGGCAGGAGGCCGTGCTCGGCGACGGCCGGGGCGCCGCGATCATGCGGACCCTGTACCGGAGCTTCGTCACCGATCCCGAGTCGGCGGCGGCGTTCGGCCGCACCCTGCGCGAAACGGCCGACCGCGCGAACACGCCGCTGGTCTTCCACTGCACCAGCGGCAAGGACCGTACGGGCTGGATGAGCTACCTGCTGCTGCGGGCCGTCGGCGTCCCGCACCGGACGGCGATGCACGACTACCTGCTGTCCAACCAGTACCGGGCCGAGGCGGACGCGGCCGTGCGCGCGCGCCTGAAGGCCGCCGGGTACATGCAGAACGCCGAACTGCTGAAGCCGATCCAGGACGTGCGTCCCGAGTACCTGGAAGCGGCACTGGACGAGGTCCGGCGCGAGTACGGCTCCGTGGAGCGCTACCTGCGCAAGGGCCTCGGCATCGACGGCCGCACCCGCGCGAAGCTCCGCCACCACCTCCTGACCCGCCACTGACCCGCCCCGAGCGAACAGGCCGCCGGACTCCGCACCCCCCGGCGGCCTTTCGCACGCCCGCCCGCGAACCGCCGCGCGGCACGCGGACGGGCCGCCGGTTCGGGAGCCCGGCGGCCTTTCGCGCGCGGGGTCAGTTCGTCGTCAGGCCGCCGTCGACCGCCAGCTCGGTGCCGGTGATGTAGGACGACGCGTCGGAGGCCAGGAAGAGGACGAGGCCCGCGACGTCCTCGGGGACGCCCGCGCGGCCCAGCGGGACGCGCGGGGCCTTCCCGGCGCCGCGCTCGACGCCGAGCTCCGCGATCATCGGGGTGTCGACCACGCCGGGGTGGACCGAGTTGACGCGGATGCCGTCGGCGGCCAGGTCGAGCGCCGCCGAGCGGGTGAGGCCGCGCAGGCCGAACTTGCTCGCCCCGTAGGCCGCGTGGCCGCGGATGCCGCGCAGCCCGGCGGTGGACGACACGTTCACGATCGACCCGCCGCCGGCCGCGCGCATCGCGGGCGCGACGGCCTGCACGCCGAGGAACGGGCCGACGAGGTTGACCTGGAGCATCAGCTCGAACCGCGCGCGGGTCTCCTCCTCGACGGGCGCGGTCCGCCACAGGCCCGCGTTGTTGACGAGGACGTCCACGCGCCCGAACCGCTCCCGGGCCGTGCCGACGGCGCGCGCCCAGTCGCCGGCCGAGGTCACGTCGTGCCGGACGAACGCCGCCGCGGCGCCGATGGACGCGGCGACGTCCGTCCCGTCGAGGACGTCGGTGAGGACGACCCGCGCGCCGGCCGCGGCGAGCAGCCGGGCCTCGGCGGCGCCCTGCCCGCGGGCCGCGCCGGTGATGATCGCGACCTTGCCGTCCAGGGTGCTCATGCCCTGGTCCGGAAGTGCGGGATGACGGTCTCGCCCCACTGCCGGATGGTCTCCATGGCCACGTCCTGGGGGACGGTGCCCATCTGGACGAGGCACATGATCTCGTCGACGCCGATCGCGGCGAGCCGCTCCACGTACTCGATGGCGTCGCCGGCGGTGCCGTAGGCGTGCTCGGCGTTGAACGCGCCGGTGTCCTGCGGGCGGGCCGGGATGTTCGCCTCGTTGAGCTTGGCGACGAGCGCCTCCTTGTCGCGGGCGAGGGCGGCGATGTTGTCGTCGTCCTCGGTGTCCTCGGCGGGGGCGGGGCCGTTGCCGTACCAGTGCGCGATGGCCTCGGCGAAGAACCGCTGCCCGCGGGCGCCGATGCGCAGGGCGCGCTCGGGGTCGTCCAGGACGATCGTGGGGCAGAGGGCGACGAACTTGTCGTTGGTGTCGGGGCCGACGAGCCGGTCGGCGCTTCGGGTGCGGATCGTGGCGTGGTAGAGGTCGTACATCTCCTTGACCTCCTCGGGCCCGGCGAAGCCCATGACGAGCGCGCCGACGCCGAGTTCGGCGGCGAGCCCGACGGTGTCGCGCTTGCTGCACGCCATGTAGAGCGGCGGGTGCGGCGTCTGGACGGGGCGCGGCATGATCTTGGCGGGGCCGACGTCGAGCAGGTCGGTGTGCCAGTCGACCTCGTCCTTGCGCCACGCGTTCGCGAGGAACCGCAGCGACTCCTCCATCTGCGGGTAGGTGTCGGACGGGTCGACCCCGTACATGCCCATCTCCATGCGGGTGGAGCCGCGGCCGCCGCCGACGTCGAGGCGCCCGCCCGACAGGGCGTCCAGCATGCCGACCCGTTCGGCGACCCGCACCGGGTGGTTGTACCGGAACGGCATGCAGACGACGCCGTGCCCGATGCGGATGCGGGACGTCTTCGCCGCGACCCACGACAGGAAGATCTCGGACGCCGTCATGTGCGCGTACCGCTCCAGCCCGTGGTGCTCGACGGCCCAGACGCGGTCGAAGCCCATCTCCTCGCCGTAGACGGCCTGCTCGACGCAGTCGAGCAGCACGCGGCGCTCGCGTTCGGGGGTGGGCTTCGCGAGCTGGGCCTCGAAGATCATCGAGAACTCCATGGGGGTACCTCCAGTATTTCGAATAGGAATACTTCTTACAGATATATCGGGGCGGTGCTACACCACGGTCCGGTAGGCGGGGAGCGCTACGCTGGCCGGGTGACCGACCACCCGCACCTGCCGCCGACCAGCTGGGCCGTCCTCGGGCTGCTCTCGTTCGGGGAGGAGCTGTCGGGCTACGACCTGAAGAAGTGGGCCGACTGGAGCCTGAAGTTCTTCTACTGGAGCCCGTCGTTCAGCCAGATCTACGGCGAGCTCAAGCGGCTGGAGAAGGTCGGCTACGCGACGTCCCGGGTCGAGCTGACCGAGAGCACCCGCGGCAAGCGCGTCTACGCGATCACGCCGGACGGGCTGGACGCCGTCACCCGCTGGGCCCGCGAGGCGCCCGTCGAACCGCCCGTCCTCAAGCACGGCGTGATGCTGCGCGCCTGGCTCGGCCACCTCATGACGCCCGAGCGGCTCCGCGAGGTGCTGGAGGAGCACGGCGCCTACGCCGCCACGATGCGCCGGCGGGCGGAGGCCGACGCCGAGGGCGCCGCCGAGGTCGCCGAGTGGGCCTACCCCGAGCTGGTGCTGCGCTGGTCGGCCCGTCACTACGAGGCCGAGCAGGAGCTGACCCGGCAGATGCTCGCCGACCTCGACGAGCTGGCCGCCCGCGAGGACTGACGCCCCCGGTCACGCCGCCAGGGCGCCGAACCCGCCCCGGAAGAACAGCAGCGGCCCGGCCTCCCGGACGGACGCGAGGTGCCGCACCCGCCCGACGACGATCGTGTGGTCGCCGCCGGGCAGCTCGCGCTCGACGTCGGCCTCGATCCAGGCGAGGGCGCCGTCCAGCAGGGGCGAGCCGCCCGGGCCGGGCGTCCAGGGCACCCCGGCGAACTTGTCGCGGCCGGCCATCGCCCGGCACAGGTCGCCCTGGTCGGCGGCCAGCACGTTCACCGCGAACCGCCCGGCGGCGCGGATCCGGGGCCACGTCGTCGACGCGCCGGACGGGCAGAAGCACACGAGCGGCGGGTCCAGCGACAGCGACGCGAACGACTGGCACGCCATCCCGACCGGCTCGCCGCCCTCCACGGCCGTGACCGCGACGACGCCGGTGCAGAACGCGCCGAGCACCCGCCGCATCCGCTCCCCGTCGATCTCCCCCGCCGTTGCGGTGCGCACCGTCATGACGCCTCCAGGTCTCGAACCGACATATTTCTATTAGGAACATTCCGATTAGAAGCATTGGTGTGGTTCCATGTCAAGGCGACCCGGCCCGAAGGAGTGCACCCATGACCGCAGAGACGATCCCCGCGCTGGTCGAGCACGCGGCGCGCGTCCACGGCCGGCGCGAGGCCGTCGCCGCCGGCGAGGTGCGCTGGACCTTCGCCCGGCTGCGGGACGAGGTCGAGACCGCGGCGCGCGCGGCGATCGCGGCCGGCGTGCGGCCCGGCGACCGGGCGGCGATCTGGGCGCCCAACGGCGCCGGCTGGATCGTCGCGGCGCTGGGGCTGGTGAGCGCGGGCGCCGTCCTCGTGCCGCTGAACACGCGGTACCGGGGCGCCGAGGCCGCCGACGTCCTGCGGCGGAGCCGGGCGAGCGCGCTGTTCACCGTCCGGGGGTTCCTGGGCAACGACTACCCGGCGATGCTGGCGGGCGAGGACCTGCCCGAGCTGCGGCGGACCGTCCTGCTGGAGGGAGAGCCCGCGGGCGGCGAACTCGGCTGGGCGGGCTTCCTCGCCGGCGCCGCGGCGGTCGGCGCGGACGCGGCCCGCGACCGGGCGGCGGGCGTCCGGCCGGACGACATCGCCGACATCGTCTTCACCTCCGGCACCACCGGACGCCCCAAGGGCGCGATGTCGACGCACGACGCGACGCTCTGGGCGTTCCGGGCGTGGAGCGAGGTCTCCACGCTCCGCGCGGGCGACCGGTACCTGCTGATCAACCCGTTCTTCCACACGTTCGGCTACAAGGCGGGCATCCTGGCGTGCCTGCTGAACGGCGCGACGATGCTGCCCGAGGCGGTGTTCGACGCCGCGGCCGTGGCGGAGCGGCTGGCCGCCGACCGGGTCAGCGTGCTCCTCGGACCGCCGACGATCTTCACCTCGCTGCTGGAGCTGCCCGACCGTCCCGCCCACCGGGTGCGGCTGGCGGGCACCGGCGCCGCCGACATCCCCGTCGACCTGATCCGCCGCATCCGCGGCGAGCTGGGCGTCCCGCACGTCTTCACCGCGTACGGGCTGAGCGAGGCCGCCGGGGTGGTGTCGGTGTGCCCGGTGGACGCCGACGCCGAGACGGTCGCGCGCACCAGCGGGCCCGCGCTGCCCGGCACCGAGATCCGGATCGCCGCCCCGGACGGCCGGGCCCTGCCGCCCGGCGAGCAGGGCGAGATCCGGGTGCGCGGGCGGCACGTCATGCGCGGCTACCTGGACGACCCGGAGGCCACGGCGCGGGCCATCGACGCGGACGGCCGGCTGCGCACCGGCGACCTCGGACGGCTGGACGCCCGCGGCTACCTCACCGTCACCGGGCGGCTCAAGGACATGTTCGTCGTCGGCGGGTTCAACGCCTACCCGGCCGAGATCGAGAGCGTGCTCGTGACGCACCCGGCGGTCGTCGAGGCCGCGGTGCTGGGCGTCCCGGACGCGCGGCTCGGCGAGGTCGGCGCGGCGTGGCTCGTCACCCGCGCGGAGGTCGGGCCGGAGGAGCTCACGGCGTGGCTGCGGGAGCGGCTGGCGAACTTCAAGGTCCCCCGGCACTTCCACGTCGTGGACGCGCTGCCCCGCAACGCGGGCGGGAAGGTCGTCAAGGACGCGCTGCGGAGGCGCGCGTGATCATCCGGGCGCGCGGCGCGCGGCGAGTTCGTCCAGGTCGGCCAGCATCCGCTCGGCCAGGTCCCGTTCGGCCTCGTGGTAGCGGACGGCCCAGCGCGCCACCAGCTCGGCGTGCGTCCAGCCCGTGCCGGTCGCGGCGACCCGGCGGGAGTACTCCGCCTCCTCGACCAGCCGCTGCGCCCGGTCCCGCTGCTCGGTCACGACCTGCCGCAGCCGCTCGGGCCCGGCGAGGTGGCCGAGCCACACGCGCAGGGCGGGGCCGTGCTTGAGCACGGGCGGGCCGACGGGCGCGTCGGACGCCCACCCGGCGAGCGCGTCCCGCCCCTCCGGGGTGATCGCGTACACGCGGCGGGGGCGGCCGTCGTCGGCGACGTCCGTCCGGGACGTCGCGTACCCGGCCTTCTCCAGGCGTTTGAGCTCGGCGTAGATCTGGCTCATCGCGGGAGACCAGTAGAAGAACCGCAGGATGTGCTCGGCCCACTTGCGGATCTCGTACCCGGTCAGCTCCTCGCCGAAGGACAGCATGCCGAGGACGGCCCACGCGGTGGCGGGGAGCGTCGCGGGCTCGGCGCGCGACCGGGGCGGGGGGTTCACCATGCGCCTCAGCGTAGTCCCGACCGAACATGATCAAGGAGACGGCGATGTCGGCAGAACCGCAGGACAAGGTGGTCATCGTGACGGGCGGCGCCCGCGGCCTCGGCGCCGCGGCGGCGCGGCGGATGGCCCGGGACGGCGCGAAGATCGTCGTCACGGACCTGCTCGAGGAACCGGGCGCCGAGACCGCGTCCGAGGTCGGCGGCCTGTTCGTCCGGCACGACGTGGCCGACCGGGACGGCTGGGCGGCCGTCACCGCGGCGGCGCTGGAGGAGTACGGGCGCATCGACGGGCTCGTCAACAACGCGGGCGTCTCGTCCAACGCGCTGCTGGAGAACGAGACGCTCGAATACTTCGAGAAGGTCCTGCGGATCAACCTGACCGGGGTGTTCCTCGGCATGAAGGCCGTGCTGGAGCCGATGAAGGCGGTCGGCGGCGGGTCCATCGTGAACATCTCGTCCGCCGCGGGGCTCACCGCGCTGCCGCTGACCAGCGCGTACGGGGCGGCCAAGTGGGGCGTGCGCGGCCTCACCAAGATCGCCGCGACGGAGCTGGGGATGCACCGGATCCGGGTCAACTCGGTGCACCCCGGCATGACGTACACGCCGATGACCTCCGAGCACGCCACCGAGGGCGAGGGCGGCTTCCCGCTGGCCGCGCTCGGCCGGGTCGGGCTTCCGGAGGAGATCGGCGAGGCGGTATCGTTCCTGATCTCCGATGCGGCCCGCTACGTGACCGGCGCCGAGCTGGCCGTGGACGGCGGCTGGACCGCGGGCGAGGTCGTCATGATGGCGCAGGCGGCGGCCGGCTGAGGAGGACCCCCGGCATGCCTCTCGACCCCCTGGCGGCGAAGATCGCCGACGCGATGACCGCGACCTTCCCCCGCATCGGGACCGAGGTGTCGGACGCGGCGGAGGCGCGGCGGATCCTGGCCGCCGCGCCCCGGCCCGACCTCGACCCGATCCCGGCCGCCGCCGTCGAGGACCGCGTCATCGACGCGCCCCTCCCCGTCCCGGTGCGGATCTACCGGCCGGACTCCCCCGCGCCCGTCCCGGTCGTCGTGTTCTTCCACGGCGGCGGGTTCGTCCTGTGCGGTCTGGACTCCCACGACCGGACGTGCCGGGCGCTCGCCGCCGACACCGGGATGATCGTCGTGTCGGTGGACTACCGGCTGGCGCCCGAGCACCCGTTCCCGGCGGCGGTCGAGGACGCCGGCGCGGCCGTCGCGTGGGCGCACGCGAACGCCGCCGCGCTCGGCGGCGACCCCGGCCGGCTCGCGGTCGCCGGGGACAGCGCGGGCGGCAACCTCGCCGCGGTGGCGTGCCTGGACGCCCGCGACTCCGGCGGCCCGCCGATCCGGTTCCAGCTGCTCGTCTACCCGGTCACCGACGCCGCGCGGGACAGCCCGTCCTACCGCGAGTTCGCCGCCGGGCCGTTCCTCACCGCCGACCACATGCGCTGGTACTGGGAGCGGTACCTGCCGGACCCGGCGCGCGGCGCGGACCCGCGCGCGTCGCCGCTGCGCGCGCCCGACCTGGCGGGGCTGCCCCCGGCCTGCGTCATCACGGGCGAGTGCGACCCGCTGCGCGACGAGGGCGAGGCGTATGCCGCGCGCCTGGTGGACGCGGGCGTCGCCGTGCGCGCGCGCCGGTTCGACGGCGCGTTCCACGGGTTCTACGGGCTCGACCACGTCCTCCCGGCGGCCCGGGAGGCCCGCAGGCTGTCGGCCGAGGCGCTGCTGGACGCCCTCACCTGAGACGGGCCCCGTGCACACGGTTCCGATCGGCACGCTTCCGGCCGGTACGGCGTCCTCCCCCGGGGCATCGGCGGCGCCTCCCGTCGGCGACGCGCCCTGCGTGCCTCCGGTGGACGCCGCGAAACGACCGTCGCGGGGGTTCGGCCGCGTTGTTTGGGTGCGGGCTCCCCGGGGACTCGGGAGGTGGAGACGGGTGCCGAGCCACCGACGACGATCGGGAGAGTACGAGACATGGCCCAGCAGGTAGCCGACTATGTCCTCCAGCGCCTGACCGAGTGGGGCGTCGAGCGGGTCTACGGATATCCGGGGGACGGCATCAACGGCATGCTGGGCGCGTTCGACCGCGCCGAGGGCAGGCCGGAGTTCGTCCAGACGCGCCACGAGGAGATGGCGGCGTTCATGGCGTGCGGCCACGCGAAGTTCACCGGCGAGGTGGGCTGCTGCGTCGCGACGTCCGGTCCGGGGGCGATCCACCTGCTGAACGGTTTGTACGACGCGAAGCTGGACCACCAGCCGGTCGTCGCGATCGTCGGGCAGCAGAAGCGGCTCGCGCAGGGCACCCACTACCAGCAGGAAGTCAACCTGGAGGACCTGTTCTCCGACGTCTCGGAGTACTGCCAGGTGGTCATGCACCCGGGGCAGATGCGGCACGTGATCGACCGGGCGTTCAAGACGGCGCTGACCGCCCGGGGCGTCGCGACGATCATCGTTCCGGAGGACGTCCAGGAGGCGGACGCGATGCCGTCGCCGCCGAAGGAGCACGGCGCGGTGTTCTCCAGCGTGGGGTGGAGCCGCCCGCGCGTGCTGCCGAACCCCGAAGAGCTGCGCAAGGCCGCCGACGTCCTCAACGAGGGCGAGAAGGTCGCGATCCTCATCGGGCAGGGCGCGGCCGGCGCCCGCGAGGAGGTCGTCGAGGTCGCCGAACTGCTCGGCGCCGGGGTCGCCAAGGCGCTGCTCGGCCGCGAGGTCCTGCCGGACGACCTGCCGTTCGTCACCGGCCCGATCGGGCTGCTCGGCTCGAAGGCCAGCGACGAGATGATGGCGGGCTGCGACACCCTCTTCATGATCGGCAGCAGCTTCCCGTACGCGGAGTGGCTGCCGGACGAGGGCAGCTGCCGCGGCGTCGAGATCGACATCGACGGACGCATGATCGGCATCCGGTACCCGATGGACGCGCACGTCGTCGGCGACGCCAAGGAGACCCTCCGCGAGCTGATCCCGCTGCTGCGGCGCAAGAAGGACCGCTCCTGGCGCAAGGAGATCGAGAAGAACGTCCGCGCCTGGGACGCCGTGCTGGACAAGCGGGCCCGGCAGAGCTTCGACGGCAAGATCAACCCGCAGGCGGTCGCGCACGAGCTGTCGCCGCTGCTGCCGGACGGCTCCGTCCTCACCGCCGACTCCGGTTCGGGCACGAACTGGTGGGCGCGGCACCTCAGGATTCGCGAGGGCATGAAGGCGTCGCTGTCGGGGACGCTCGCGACGATGGGGCCGGGCGTCCCGTACGCGATCGCCGCGCGGTTCGCCTTCCCCGACCGCCCGGTCATCGCGTTCGTGGGGGACGGCGCGTTCCAGATGAACGGCATGAACGAGATGCTCACGGTGAAGCGGTACGCCGACCGGATGGGCGGCTCGCCGCTGGTCTTCTGCGTCTTCAACAACCGCGACCTCAACCAGGTCACCTGGGAGCAGCGGGCCATGGGCGGCGACCCGAAGTACGAGGGCTCGCAGTCCATCCCGGACTTCCCGTACGCGAAGTACGCGGAACTGTGCGGCCTGAAGGGCATCTACTGCGATTCGCCGAAGAAGGTGAAGAGCGCGTGGCAGGAGGCGCTGTCCAGTGACCGGCCGGTCGTCCTGGAGTTCGTCGTGGACGACCAGATCGCGCCGATCCCGCCGCACGTCCCGAAGGAGCAGGCCAAGAAGACCGTCAAGGCCGGCGCCAGGGACCCGCAGAAGGCCGGCATCGCCGCCCGCGGACTCCGGCAGAAGCTCACCGGCATGTACGAGAACCTGCCCGGACGCAGGCACGACTGAGGACACCGCGCCCGGTCCGCGCGGCGGGCCGGGCGCCATCGGGGGGAGGCGGCCATGCGCGTTGCCGCGGTGCGGACCGTGCTGCCGGAGCACCGGTACGCGCAGCAGGAGATCACCGAAGCCGTCGCGGCCCGGACCGACGCCGACCCCCGGCTGCTCGCCCGGTTCCACACCAACACGCAGGTCGGCGGCCGCAACCTGGCGCTGCCGATCGAGGAGTACGACCGGCTCGCCGACTTCACCGCCGCGAACGACGCCTACATCGACCGGGCGGCCGACCTCGGCGAGCGCGCGGCCCGCGCCGCGCTCGACGCCGCCGGGCTCGCCCCGTCCGACATCGACCACCTGCTGTTCTGCTCGTCCACCGGGCTGGCCACCCCCTCGCTGGACGCGACGATCGCGCAGCGCGTCGGGCTGCGCGAGGACGTCGTGCGCGTCCCGGTGTTCGGGCTCGGCTGCGCCGCCGGGGCCGCGGGCCTCGCCCGCGTGAACGACCACCTGCGGGGCCGCCCGGACGGCGCGGCGCTGCTGGTGTGCGTGGAGCTGTGCTCGCTGACCGTCCAGCGCGGCGACGTGTCCGCGCCCAACCTCGTCGGCAGCGGCCTGTTCGGGGACGGCGCCGCGGCGGCCGTCGCGCTCGGCGACGACCGGACGGCCGGGCGGCCGCCCGACGGCGCCGCGGGCCCGCGGGTCGTGGCGTCCCGGAGCCGCCTGTACCCCGGCACCCGGCGGCTGATGGGCTGGGAGGTCGGCGCGCACGGGTTCCGGATCGTGCTCGCCGCCGACCTCGTCGACCTCGTCGAGAAGGAGCTCGCCGGGGACGTGGACGCCTTCCTGCGCGACCACGGGCTGTCCCGGGACGCGGTGCCGTCCTGGGTGTGCCATCCCGGCGGCCCCAAGGTGATCGAGAAGATCGGCGAGGTCCTCGGGCTGGACGGCGGCGAGCTGGACGTCACGTGGGCGTCGCTGCGGCACGCGGGGAACCTGTCGTCGGTGTCGGTGCTGAACGTGCTCGAGCGGACGATCGCCGAGCGCCGTCCGGCCGCGGGCGTCCCGGGCGTCCTGATGGCGCTCGGCCCCGGGTTCTCCGCCGAGCTCGTCCTGCTGCGCTGGTGACCCGGTGACCTGGTTCGCGCTGCTCATCGGGCTCGTCGCGCTGGAGCGCCTCGCCGAGCTGGTCGTCGCGCGGCGCAACCTGGCGTGGGCGCGGAGCCTCGGCGGGGTCGAGCACGGGCGCGGCCACTTCCCGGGGATCGTCGCGGTGCACGCCGGGCTGCTGGCCGGGGCGCCGCTCGAGGCGTGGCTGCTCGGCCGCCCGTTCCTGCCCGCCCTGGGCTGGCCGATGCTGGCGGTCGCCGTCCTCGCGCAGGGCCTGCGCTGGTGGTGCATCGCGACGCTGGGCCGGCGCTGGAACACCCGGGTGGTGATCGTGCCGGGGCTGCCGCCGGTCGCCCGCGGCCCCTACCGGCTGATGCCGCACCCCAACTACGCCGCCGTGGTCGCCGAGGGCGTCGCACTGCCGCTCGTCCACACCGCCTGGCTGACGGCGGCGCTGTTCACCGTCGTGAACCTGGGGCTGCTGCGGACGCGGATCCGCGTGGAGAACGCCGCCCTCCGCACCGCACCGCGCGCCTAGACCGCCGCTCCCGCCATCGGTCAGGCGTCGAAGTCGGTGGTGCGGCGGACCTTGTCGAGCGCGGTGAGGATCGCGTCGAGGCGCTCGTCCGCCGGGTCGGCGGCGTACTCGAGGACGGCGTGGTTGAACGCGGCGGCCATGACGCTCGGCATGGAGTCGGACGCGTCGAACCGCACGGTCTCCGCGCCCGCGAGCAGCCCGGCGATGCGCCGCGGGACGTCGCCCGGATAGTCGTCCGGCGGGATGTCCCGGTTGAGCGAGTACGCGCCGGACCCGGCCCGCTCCACCCAGGTGCGCTGCGCCTCCTCCGACGTCAGGTACGCGACGAGGCGGCGGGCGGCGGGCGTGTCGCGGAACATGCCGAGCAGGTCGCCGCCGATCTCGACGGTGCCCCGGCCGGGGAACGGCACGAAGTCGAAGTCGCGGCCGGGCTCGGGGCTCCCCTCGGCCTGCGCGTAGAAGGCGGGGATGAACGACCCCGCGTGGTCGAAGCGGCAGCCGGGCGGGTCGGCGAACATCCCGTGCCCGGCCTCGCCGTAGCCGGTGAGCAGGATGCCGCCGTTCCCGCCGTGCGCGTCCCGCACGACCGCCCCGAACTCCCGCCACGCGCGGCGCACCTCCGGCGACGTCCAGGCGAGCCGCCCGGACACCCACGCGTCGTAGACCTCCGGGCCGGACAGGTGGAGCAGGAGGTCCTCGATCCAGTCGGTGCCGGGCCAGCCCGACTGCGAGGTGTCCTCGAGGCCGAGGCACCAGGGGGCGTCGGCTGTCCCCGGCACGGCGGCGGCGAGGTCGTCCCAGGTGAGGGACGGGTCGCGGAGGCGCTCGGCGAGCCCGCCGGGCAGCGTGTCCGGGGCGTACCAGAGGAGGCTCTTCACCGACGCCTTCAGGACGATCCCGTACGGGCGGCGGCCGCCGTCCGGGCCGGCGGCGGTGGTCAGCGCGGCGGCGATGCCCCGCGACGCGGAGCCGACGGGGTGCAGGTGGCCGTCGGCGGCGTAGGCGCGCAGGTCGCCGAGGTTGGCGAGCACGGCGGTGTCGGGCGGGTGCCCGTCGTGCAGTTCGCTGGCCAGCACGGCGCGCGCGTCGCGGGTGCCGGTGTACTTCACGTCGATGCCGGTCTCCCGCTCGAACCCGGCCAGCATCGCGCCGAACGCCTCGCGTTCCGCGCCCGTCCACGAGCCCAGCACGGTGACCGTCCGGTCGCCTCCGGAGCCGCCGCAGGCGGTGAGCAGGGACGCGCACAGCACGACGAGGGCGCACAGGGCGCGGGCGGGCAGGGTGCGGGCGGGCGGCGGGCGCACGGTCACCTCCGGTACTCGCGGAGTCGGAGCCAGATCCCCAGCGCGGCGAGGCCCGCGACGGCGGCGGTGCCCGCCGGGAGCCCGGCGACGAGCCCGCCGGTGTCGGTCGCGCCGCCGAGCCGGGCCGCCAGCGGGCGCTGCGCGCGTTCGGCCGCCGCGAGGTCGAGCCCGCCCCCGGCCGCGGCGGGCCGGTCCTCGCGCAGCGCCCGGGCGCCCGCGTC
This sequence comes from Actinomadura sp. WAC 06369, assembly GCF_003947565.1. Classification (NCBI taxonomy): domain Bacteria; kingdom Bacillati; phylum Actinomycetota; class Actinomycetes; order Streptosporangiales; family Thermomonosporaceae; genus Actinomadura; species Actinomadura sp. WAC 06369. Next base: position 37,067 of record NZ_QHJN01000038.1, read on the forward strand.
GGCCTCGGCGATCTGCGCCCGGACCGTCCGGTCGAACGCGGGCAGGCCCCGCTCGGCCGCGGCGGCGAACGCGTCGCCGGCCCGCAGGAACGTGGCGGCGACCCAGGCCGTCAGGCCGAGCAGCAGCACCGACGCGGCGAGCAGCGGGAGGTTGAGGACGCGGCGGAAGCGCCGGGCCATCGCGACCTGCACGTGGCCGAGGACGGCCAGGAGCGCGCCGGCGATCAGGCAGACGGCCGCCACGGCGGCGTCGGTGACCCAGAACGACCCGTGCCGGTCGCCGACGGCGCGGCGGTCGCGTTCGGCGATCTCGTCGATGCGGTCGAGGAGCCCGCCGTCGGCGTGCAGCATGCGGGAGGCGTAGGTGAGGTAGGCGTAGCCGAGTTCCTCCAGGCCCTTGCGGTAGGTGGCGTCGGCCTGCTCGACGAGGCCCTGGTAGGTCACGACCTGCGCGTTCACCGAGCGCAGCAGGTCGCGGCCGGCCTCGCCGCCGGCGTCGACCTCGGCGATGCGCGAGAGGCTGTCGCCCGCGGTGGTGATGTCGTCGCGGAACCGCTGCCCCGGGCCGGTGAGCTGCGCGGCGCCCGACCGGAAGCTCTGCCACGCGGCCCGGTCGGCGTCCGACAGCGCGGCGTGGGCCGTCCGGGCGCCGATGTACGCGGGGACGCCCTTTTCCCGCGCGGATTCCACCGCGGTCCGGCCGCCGACGAGCACGCCCGTCGCGGCGATCCAGAACAACAGGGCGATTCCCACGGAAAAGACCAGCATTGACATTAGCCAGCGCGGCGTGCTCCATTCCTTACGAACGGCGCGGGAACGGACCGGGGCGAGCGACACGCGAGCATGATAAGCGGACGGGACCGCCGCTTCGGAGGCATTTATGCTGGACGATCGAGCGAGCGAGGCGTATTGGGCCGCCGTCCGGTGGATGAACAACCGATGGCCGGTGGGATAACGCGCGGCCGATATGCGGGTTCGGCCCGTGCGGCGGCGATAGGCTCACGGCGCGTAACCGGGCATGAGAGGGAAAAACGAGTCACGTGAGCGCGATCAGCGTAGGCCAGGCCATCGTCCTCGGCATCGTGGAGGGTCTGACCGAATTCCTGCCGGTGTCCTCTACCGGCCACCTCAAGATCGCCGAGGGGCTGATGGGCATCCCGGTGGACGACGAGTCGGTCGTGGGCTTCACCGCCGTGATCCAGGTGGGGGCGATCGCCGCCGTCCTGGTGTACTTCTTCAAAGACATTCTCCGCATCGTGAAGGCGTGGGGGACGGGGATCGTCAAACCGTCCGAGCGGTACCACCACGACTACAAGTTCGGGTGGTGGGTCATCTTCGCGACCGTTCCCGTCGTGGCCGTCGGCCTCGCCGCCGAGCCGCTGATCGAGGGGCCGCTCGCGTCGCTGTGGGTGGTCGCCGGGTCGCTGATCGGCGGCAGCGTCGTGATGTGGCTCGCCGACCGGTACGGCCGGCACAAGCGCGGGGAGGACGACACCGGCTTCAAGGACGCGATGCTGGTGGGCTCGTCGCAGATCCTCGCGATGCTGTTCGCCGGGTTCTCCCGGTCGGGCGCGACGATCTCCACCGGGCTGCTGCTCGGCCTCGACCGGGTCGCCGCGACCCGGCTGTCGTTCTTCATGGGGATCCCGGCGCTCACCGGCGCGGGCCTCTACCAGCTGCCGGGCGCGCTCGGCACCGGCAACAGCGTGCTGCCGCTGCTCGTCGGCACCGTCGTGTCGTTCCTCGTCGCGTACGCCTCGATCGCGTGGCTGCTGAAGTTCGTGGCCAGCCACTCGTTCACGTCGTTCGTGGTCTACCGCGTGGTGATCGGCCTGCTGCTGTTCGGCCTGCTGAGCGGCGGCGCCATCGTGACCTGAGCGGGCTCCGCGCAGCGCTCCGGACCCGGTGACGGGCCGGGGCGCACGCGTCTTCCGGCGGCCCGGCCGTCCGGCGGCCCGGGCGGCCGCCCCGCGCGGTCACTCGCCGGCGTACGCCTTGCGCAGGGCGGCGAGGTCGAGCTTGCGCATCGTCATCATCGCCTTGTTCACGCGGGCCGTCTTCTCCTGGTCGGGGTCGAGGAACATCTGGTTCAGTTCCTCCGGGGTGACCTGCCAGGACACTCCGAACCGGTTCTTGAGCCAGCCGCAGACGCTCTCCTCGCCGCCGCCTTCGAGCAGCCGGTCCCAGTAGTAGTCGACCTCCTCCTGGTCCGCGCAGCGGATCTCGAAGGAGACGGACTCGTTGAACTTGAAGAGCGGGCCTCCGTTCAGCGCGACGAACTTCTGCCCGTTGGCCGTGAACTCGACCGTCAGGACCTGGCCCGGCGTCGCGCCCGGCGTGCCTTCCGGGGCGAGCGCGATCGGCCCGATCCCGGAGTCCTTGAAGATCGAGACGTAGTGGTTCGCGGCCTCTTCGGCCTGCCCGTCGAACCACAGGCAGGTGGTGAATCCCTCGGCGACCATCGGTGCCTCCTCGTTGCGGCGTCTTCGTTGGAGACCTGCCCCGCGGCGGGAAATCATCGCGGCCGCCGCACCGTTTTCCACTGGCCGCGCCGGTCCGGGACTACCCCGCGGGGACGCCGTCCCGCCGGACGATCGCTTCGAGCCGTTCGACCGCCGGACGGGACCGCAGGTGCAGGTCCGCGACGTCCAGTCCCTCGTCGCCGAGGACGACCAGCAGCGCCCTCTCCCCGACCGCGTAGACGACGATGTGGCCGCGCCCGCAGCGGGTCACGACCTCGCGCAGCTCTCCGAGGCCCACCTCGTCGCTCGTGCTGCGGCCGAGGCCGAGCGCGGCGGCGGCCATCGCCGCCAGCACGTCCGGCCGGACGTCGCCGGTGTCGGCGGCGATGAGCATCCCGTCCGACGACGCCACGGCGGCGTCGGTCGCCCCCGCCACCTCGTCGCGCAGCGCCCGCAGCTCGGCGAGCACCGTTTCCCGCATGACCCTCCCCCTCGTGTCGCCGCCGCTCCCGCCGGCGGGCCGCTCAGACGCTGAGCTCGCCCTCGATGCGCCGCAGGTGGTGGCGGGCGAGCGCCAGGTTGGACCGCTCGCGGTCCAGCGCGACGTAGAGGAAGAGGCGGGCGGGTCCGCCGCGCTCCAGCAGGCGGATCAGGTGGTACTGCCGGTGCAGGGTGATGAGGATGTCCTCGACGGTGTCGTCGATGCCGAGCGACTCCAGGGTGCGGATCTTGGCGCGGACGACCTCGGTGTTGCCCGCCGCGGCGATCTCCATGTCGAGCCCCTGCCCGCCGCCGTAGGCGCCGAGCGTCATCCCGCTGTCGTAGTCGACGAGCGCGGCGCCCTGGGCGCCGTCGATCGCCATGGCCTCCTTCAGCGCGGTCTCGATGTTCATGGAGCCCTTCCGTCGTCCCCGGGAGCGGCGCGCACGGAGAACGGCCCGGCGTCCCCCGACTGCGGCATATCGCCTATTTCGGGCAACAATCTATCTTGGAGATCATCCCGGGGAGCGGATTGTCCGCACACTCGGTACAGGTTGTTTCCGACGATCGCGACATCTCACCGTAAATAACCTTCGTCCGCGGGGCGCGGGCGTTTCCGGAGCTGAGGGACGATGACCAGAGGCGCAGGAATCCTGCCGTCCGCGCTGGAGCGGCGCGGCGGCCGGGGATTCACCGGCACGTTGCGCGTGGACGGCTCGCCCGGCGGCACGGTCGCGATGCGCGGCGGGCTCGTCGTGGCGGCGGCCACCCCGGCGGCGCCCGGCCCGGAACCGCTGCTGCTGCGCTCCGGCCGCATCTCCGAGGACGACTGGACGGCCGCGTTCACGGCCGGCGCGCCCCGCGGACGCCTCGGGGACGAACTCGTCCGGCGCGGCCTCCTCGGCGCCGCGGGGCTGCAGGTCGTCACCCGCACGGCCCTCGTCGACGCGGTGTTCGCGATGGCCCTCGGCGGCGTCCGCACGTGCACGGCCGTCCCCGACGGGAGCGCGGGGACCGGCGGCGCGCCGCTCCTGTCCGCCGAGCCCGGCCTGCCCGCCGACCGGGTCGCGCGGGAGGTGCGGCGGCGGCTGGCCGCCCTGGAGGCGTGGAGCCCGGTGCCGCGCACCGCGCCGCTGTCGGCGCGCAGCCGCCCGCGCGCCACCGCCGCCGCCCGGCGCGCCCCCGCCGGCGGCGGCCGCCGGGCCGTCCTCGACCACGCGGACGGGCGCCGCACCCCGCGCGACATCGCGTTCGCGCTCGGCCGCGGCCTGTTCTCCGTGCTCGCCGACCTGGCGACGCTGTACGAGGACGGCCTCGTCGAGGAGGCCCGGCCGGACGGCCCGGCCCCCGCTCCCCCGCCGGTGCCCGCGCCGCGGCCCGTCCCGCCCGACGTCCCGTCCGGTCCGCACGGCTCGTTCGGCGCGCCCGGGGCGCTGCCGCGGCGGCGCCGCCGGACGCAGGGCTGACGGGACGTCCCCGCGGTTCCGTGCCCGCCCGCGCCGAGCGGCGCGCCGTCCGGATGCGATGATTGCCGTCGCCGTTTCCACGAGGGAGTCGTCCGTGGCGTCCAAGCTGATCCTGCACATCGGCCTGCAGAAGTCGGGCACGACCTTCCTCCAGCACATGTTGCAGAGCAACGCCGAAGCGCTCGCGGACGCGGGCGTCCGGTACCCGGTCCCGGCGGACTGGAACCGCGGGCGCCGGACCGTCGCCAACCACGAATGGTCGACCTACGGCCTGCTCGGCACCGAGTACCCGTGGGTGTCGGAGGCCCGCGCGGCCCGCGAGGCGCCCGGCTGGGCGGAGCTGCGGGACGACGTGCGGGAGTCGCCCGGGACGGTGCTGCTGTCGGCCGAGGCCCTGTCGGTCGTGCGCGGCCCGGCCGTCCGGCGGCTGCTGGAGTCGCTCGGCACCGGCGACGTCGAGGTCGTCGTCACGGCCCGCAGCCTGGGCCGCGCCCTCCCGTCGCTGTGGCAGCAGCACATCCGCAACGGCCGCGGCACCGCCTTCGGCGGCTACCTCACCGGCCTCGCCGCGCACCGCGACCAGGGCCCCGGCCACATCGAGGACGCCCCCGACGCGCACATCTGGCGGGCGTTCGCGCTGAGCGGCCTCGTCCGGCGCTGGTCCGCCGCCGGAGCGTCCCGGATCACCGTCGTCACCTCGCCCGGCCGCCCGCCCGCACTGCTCTGGCGCCGGTTCGCCGAGGCGATCGGCGCGCCCGGCCTCGCGGACCTGCCGCCCGTCCGGGAGGAGGGGCCCGCGCACACCGGCCTGACGGCGCCCGAGACCCTCGTCGTCGCCGCGCTGAACGACGCCGTGCGGGCGGAGAATCGAACCGGCCGCGACGCCGACCGCGCCCGGCAGGCGGTGATCGAGCGGTTCCGGTCCCGGGACCGGCGCGGCGGCCGCGTCGCCGTGCCGCCCGAGTGGCGCGAACGGGTCGCCGAGTGGAGCCGGGAGGACGTCGCCGCGCTCCCCGGCACGGGCGCCGCCGTCGTCGGCGACATCGGTGACCTGTCCTACGCCCCCGAGCACGACGGCGACCCGGCCCCCACGCCCGAGGAGGTCGCCGCCGCGGGCGCCGAGGCCGCGCTCGCGCTCGCGTCCGTGTTCGCGGAGCCGCACCCGCAGGAGTCCCCGATCCGCCGCGGCGCGCGCAAGGTCCGCCACAAGCTCCCCTGACCGCCGCGACCGGCCCGTCGGCCGCCGCCGCGACCGGCCCGTCGGCCGCCGGTGCGGCCTGCCCGTCAGCCGCCGGTGCGGCGGGCGCGGGCGCGGCGCTTGCCCTCGTGCATCGCCTGGACGCGGGCGACCGGGATCGCCCGTCCCTCCTCGACCAGGTCGGCGGGCAGCCCCTGCGGGCCGGGCATCGCTTCGGCCCACGGATCGCCGTCGCCGAGCAGCCCGAGCGCCGTGCGGAGGGTGAACGCCTTCGGGTCGACGGCGTCCAGGCCGTCCCACGGCACCGGGAACGACACGGGCGCGCCGGGGCGGATGCGCGGGCTGTAGGCGGCGGCGACGGTCCCGGTCCCCGCCCGCGTGGAGTCGAGGAACACGCGGCCCGCCCGGTCCTCGCGGATGAACGCGGTCGTGGCGAGCTCCGGGTCGAGGCGCTCGGCGCGGGCGGCGAGCGCGCGCGTCGCGGCGGCGACGTCCTCCACCGGGTCGCCGCCGGCGAGCGGGACGAACACGTGCACGCCCTTGGCGCCGCTCGTCTTCACGGCGCCGCGCAGCCCCGAGTCGTCCAGCGCCCGGCGGACCAGGTGCGCGGCCCGCGCGGCGACGGCGAACCCGCCGCCCTCCGGCGGGTCGATGTCGAGCACGAGGTGCGTCGGGCGGTCGGGGGCGTCCACGCGCATCAGCGGCGGGTGGTACTCCACGGCGCGCTGGTTGGCGAACCACAGCAGCGTCCGGCGGTCCTCGCACAGCGCGTAGGACACCTCGCGCCGCGACGACTCGGCCCACAGCGTCACGCGCCGCACCCAGTCCGGCGTGTACTTGGGCAGGTTCTTCTGCATGAACGGCTTCTGGCCGCGCAGCACGCGGACCACCGACAGCGGACGCCCCGCGAACTGCGGGACGAGCCGGTCCGCGAGCGCGTCGAGGTAGTCGACCAGGTCCCGCTTGGTCGCCCCGGCGTCCGGGAACAGCGGCTGGTCGAGGTTCGTCAGCCGGACACCGTCCCGCTCCTCCTCCGCGCTCACGCGTCCAGCTTCGCACGCCGCCGCGATACCGTCGCACCCGCGCACGAACGAACGGGAGGAACATGTACGTACCGGCCCATTTCTCCATGGACGACACCGAGGTCCGCACCCTGCTGGAGACCTGCCGCGCCGCCGACCTCGTGACGGCGACGCCGCGCGGGCTGCTGGCGACGTTCCTGCCCGTCCTCTACGACCCGTCCGCCGGGGAGCACGGCGCGCTGCTCGCGCACGTCGCCCGGAACAACGACCAGTGGAGGGAGCCGGCCGACGGCGGGGCGATGGCCATCCTGCACGGCCCCGACGGGTACGTGTCGCCGTCGTGGTACGCGTCCAAGGCCGAGCACGGGCGGGTCGTCCCGACGTGGAACTACGTCACCGCCCATGTCCACGGGGACCTCGTCGTCCACGACGATCCCGAATGGACCGGGTCGCTGGTGCGGCGGCTCACCGACCTGCACGAGGCCGGACGGCCGGACGCCTGGTCGGTCGACGACGCGCCGGCGGGGTTCGTCGCGGGGCAGTTCCGCGCGGTCGTCGGGCTGGAACTGCGGATCACCGGGGTGGAGGCGAAGGCGAAGCTGAGCCAGAACCGGTCCGCCGCCGACCGCGCGGGCGTCGCCGCCGGCTCCGCGGCCGCGGGTGACGCCCGCATGGCCGAGGCCGTCCGGCGCGCCGGTGCCGCGTCGTGAGCGCGCGGCCGCGGGACGGCGGGGGCGGACCGGGCGGCCCGGACCCGGCGGCCGGGGCGCTCGCCGCGGGCCGGCGGGTCCGGGTGGTCCGCGATCCCGACTGGGACGGGCCGTGGCGGAACGAGTTCTCCGGGACGATCGACTCCCTGGGGCCGCCCGAGCCCGTGCGGCATCCGCGGGCGCTGCCCGGGGAGCTCCAGTACTGGGTCGTGTTCGACGAGCCGCAGTACGACGGCGCGGGCGACGGGCCGTACCGGAAGGCGCAGATCTGGGGCCGCTACCTGGTGCCCGAGGGCTAGGCCGTCCGCCAGGGGGATTCCGAGGCGGTGGGGACGGCGTCCGCGGCCACGCGGAGCGCGTAGGTCGGGGTGGGGGCGCCGTCCAGCGGGCCCAGGTAGGCGTGCCCGGTCAGGTGGCACCAGGCGGGGATGTCGATGGGGGCCGCGGGGTCGGTGGCCATGAGGTGGACGACCGTCCCGGGCGGGAGGTCCGCGAGCCGGCCGCGGAGTTCGAGGAGCAGGCGCACGCAGGCGCGGTCGCCGCCGTCGATGACCACCGGTTCGCTCATCGTCCTCCCGTCTCGGCGCGAGGTTAGCAGCACGCGGCGAGCGCGCGCGACGAGGCCGACGATCCACGCTTTCACCACGGACTTCCCATCGGGCAACGAACTTCTTCTTAACGGGATCCTCGTGATCATGGGAGATCGCCGACCCAGACTTGACCTCTCCTTTCAGGTTTCGTCCAGTTACGCCGCTTACAGTCGCAGGTGACGCACCCCCGCTGTCATTCGGTCGAGGTCAACGGACGTCTGGGGCGAGGCATGGAACTTGGAGTCGCACGTGTGGAGAGCAGCGAGGTCTGCGGCACGCTGACGTTCCCGGCCGAAGTCGACCTCGCCAACGCCGCGGTGATCCTCGACCAGGCCGTCGCGCTCCTCGACTCCGGCGTCCCGGCGCTGATCATCGATCTGAGCGGCTGCACGTTCTGCGATTCGAGCGGGCTCGCGGTCATCACCCGGTCGCAGATGCGGGCGACGGAGCTGGGCGTGCCGATGTGGGTCGTGCTGCCGTCGCGCGGGGTCGTCCGGCGGATCAGCGAGGTCGCGGGGCTGCAGCGGCGGGTCGCGATCGCCCCGGACATCGCGACGGCGCTGGAGGCGCTGGCGCCCGTCCGCCGCTAGCGGTCGAGGGCGCGGTCGATCCAGTCGTCGGACGCGTCGAGGAGCAGGTGCCCGGCGCCGAGGATGCTCGCGTCGCGGCCCGCGGCGGACGTGTCGATCTCGAGGTTGCGGGTGGCGAGCGGCAGGCAGCGCTCGTAGATGACGCCGCGGATCGTGGCCACGAGCGGTTCGGCGTTCGACAGGCTGCCGCCGATGATCAGCGCGTCGGGGTTGAAGAAGTTCACCAGCGCGGTGAGGACGTCGCCGATGAGGCGGCCGGCGGTGCGGACCGCGCTGGTCGCCTGCGGGACGCCGTCGGCGACGAGGTCGACGAGCTGCCCGGGATGCTCGACGGCGATGTCCTGCGCGGCGAGCGCGGCGGCGAGGGCGGCGCCGCTGGCGTGCGCCTCCAGGCAGTCGGGGTGGCCGCAGGAGCAGTCGACGGTGGCCTCGGAGAGGATGCGCACGTGGCTGATGTCGCCGGCGGCGCCGCGCCCGCGGTGCAGCCGGCCGTCCACGATGACGCCGCAGCCGATGCCGCTGCCCAGCTTGATCACCATGAGGTTGTCGCAGGCGGGCCGGGAGTGCCGGTGCTCGCCGACCGCCATGAGGTTGGCGTCGTTCTCGACCAGGGCGGGGACGCCCGCCCGCGCGGTGACGAAGTCGCGCACCGGGAAGTCGTTCCAGCCGGGCATCCGGGAGGGTGAGACGACCTGGCCGGTGGCGGGGTCGACGGGGCCGGGCAGCCCGATGCCGGCGCCGCGGACCGGGACGTCGCCGAACCCGTGCGCGCGGGCGAGGGCGCGCAGCGCCTCGATGACGTCGGCGAGCGTCCGCTCGGGGCCGACCGCGATGTCGCAGGTCAGGTCGGACAGCGCGAGGGGCGTGCCGGCCAGGTCGACGACGGCGAGCCGGGCGTGGTGCGCGCCGAGGTCGGCGACCAGGAAGACGCCGGCCTCCCGGGCGAGCCGCAGGCGCCGGGGCCGCCGGCCCCCGCGCGAGGCCCCGGCGCCCTCCTCGGCGAAGAGCCCGGCGTCGAGGAGCTGCTCGACCCGCAGCGAGACGCTGGAGGCGGCGAGGCCGGAGAGCCGGGCGAGCTCGGCCCGCGATTCCGCCTGACCGGTGGCCACCAGCCGCAGGAGCCCCGCCGGTCCGTCGTCTCTGCTGTTGCGCACCCCAGATAGATAGCATGCGCGAACTTGGTACAGCAACGCGTTGACTTACGTCGATTTTTCGTTCTATCTTCCCTCTTGGCTTCGATATCGAAGGAAGTTGGATCGTAGGTGACCGAATGATCGAAGTTCGCGGCCTGTACAAGCGCTTCGGCGACCACATCGCGCTCCGCGACGTGGACCTGGACGTGGGCAAGGGCGAGGTGGTCGTGGTGATCGGCCCGTCCGGGTCCGGGAAGTCCACGCTCTGCCGCTGCCTGAACCGGCTGGAGACGCCGGACGGCGGAAGCGTGCGCATCGACGGCCGCGAGCTCCCCGCCGAGGGACGCGCGCTGGCGAAGCTGCGCGCGGACGTCGGCATGGTCTTCCAGTCGTTCAACCTGTTCCAGCACAAGACCGTCCTGCAGAACCTGACGCTCGGGCCGACGAAGGTCCGCGGCGCGTCCCGCGAGGAGGCCGAGCGGACCGCGCGCGAACTGCTCGACCGCGTCGGGATCGGCGAGCAGGCCGGCAAGCTCCCCGCGCAGCTGTCCGGCGGGCAGCAGCAGCGCGCCGCGATCGCCCGCGCGCTCGCGATGCGGCCGAAGGCGATGCTGTTCGACGAGCCGACCTCCGCCCTCGACCCCGAGATGGTCGGCGAGGTCCTGGACGTCATGACCGGCCTCGCCCGCGACGGCATGACGATGGTGGTCGTCACGCACGAGATGGGCTTCGCCCGCAAGGTCGCCGACCGCGTCGTGTTCATGGCGGACGGCGAGATCGTCGAGTCCGGCGCGCCGTCCGCGTTCTTCGACTCCCCCGCCAGCGACCGGGCCCGGGACTTCCTGGCCAAGGTCCTCAGCCACTAGCGACACCCTTCCGGCGCGCTCCCGCGCGCCTCCCAGAAAGGTTCCAGATCATGGTGCGTTTCCCTGCGGGGATGCGGCGGGCGGCGGTCGCCGCGGTCGCCGCGCTGACGCTGACGGGCCTCGCGGCCTGCGGCGACTCCTCCGACCCGGCCGTCCCGGGCGCCGGCGGCGGCACGACCGACGACCTGCTGGCGTCCGCGCCGGTCGCCGAGAACCTCCCGGCCGGCTCCGCGATGGCGAAGATCAAGGAGCGCGGGGAGCTGCTGGTCGGCGGTTCGCTCGACGCGCCGCTGCTGTCCCAGCAGAACCCGGTCAGCGGCGAGGTCGAGGGCCTGGACGCCGACTTCGGGAAGCTGCTCGCGAAGTACATCATCGGCGAGCCGAAGGTGAAGATCGTCAACTCGGCGTCGGAGACCCGCGAGGCGCTGATCTCCAACGGCACCGTCGACGTGGTCCTGCAGACCTACAGCATCACGCCCGAGCGCGCCGAGAAGGTCGCGTTCGCGGGCCCGTACTACAGCTCCGGCCTCGTCATCGCCACCAAGGCGGACGAGACCGGCATCAAGTCCCCGGCGGACCTGAACGGCAAGACGGTCATCGCGGGCGCCAACACCCCGGCGATCCCGGCGATCGAGAAGGCCGCCCCGGACGCGAAGATCGTCACGTTCGGCAGCGACCCCGAGTGCGTCCAGGCGCTCAAGCAGGGCCGCGGCGTCGCGTACGTGCAGGACCAGGCCGTCCTGCTCGCCACCGCGAAGCAGGACACCTCGATCAAAATCCAGGGCGAGCCGTTCACCACCGACCCGTACGGGATCGGGCTGAAGCACGGCGACGAGCAGTTCAAGACGTTCGTCAACGACTGGCTCCGCGAGATCCAGAAGTCGGGCCTGTGGGCGAAGGTCTGGAAGAACTCGATCGGGACGGTCGTCGAGGGCGAGGCGCCCGAGCCGCCCGCGATCGGGTCCGTGCCCGGCTCCTGACCCCCCGCCCGCCGAGACCCCAGTGAAAAAGGCCCTGCCATGAACGTCATCACCGACCACCTCTCGGAGTTCGGCGACGGGCTGCTGCTGACCGTCGAGCTGACGCTGCTGGCGCTCGCCGGCGCGCTCGCCGCCGGGATCGTCGTGGCCGCGATGCGGGTCAGCCCGGTGCGCGTGCTGCGCGCCGCCGGGATGGCCTACGTCGAGACGCTGCAGAACATCCCGCTGCTGGTGTGGCTCGTCATCGCCGTGTTCGGGCTGCCCGAGATCGGCGTCATGGCCGGGCTGTTCACCAGCGCGGTCGTGGTGATCGCCCTCTACCAGGGGGCGTACATGGCCGAGGCGATCCGGTCGGGCATCAACGCGGTGCCCGCCGGGCAGGGGGAGGCCGCGCGGGCGCTCGGGCTGACGTTCGTCCAGTCGCTGCGGCTGGTGGTGCTGCCGCAGGCGCTGCGGACGGCGATCCAGCCGCTCGGCACCATCGCGATCATGACGCTGATGAACACGGCGATGGCGGCGGCGGTCGGCGTCGTGGAACTGACCGCCGCCGCGAACCGGGTCAACCTGGCCGAAGCCCAGCCGATCTACATCTTCGTCACCGCGGGCCTGCTCTACATGGCGCTGTCGGCCGTGTTCGGACTGGTCACCGGGGCCCTCGAACGGAAGCTGGCGATCCTGCGATGAGCTCCTCCCCCACCTCGCGCCTGCTGTTCGACGATCCGGGGCCGCGCGCCCGGCGCCGCATCCGGATCACCACCGCCGGGACGCTGCTGGCCGGCGCGGCGCTCGTCGCGCTGGCGCTGCGGCAGTTCGCCGAGAACGGCCAGCTCGCCGCCGAACGCTGGGAGCCGTTCGGGACCTGGCCGATGTGGCGGTACCTCCTGGACGGGCTGTGGTCCACGGCGCAGGCGGCCGCCGTCGCGATCGCCCTCGCCATGGCGGGCGGCATCGTGCTGGCGCTCGGCCGGACGTCGTCGTCCCGCTGGCTGCGCTGGCCCGCGGCCGCCTACGTCGAGGTCGTCCGGACGATCCCGGCGCTGCTGCTCGTGTACGTGGTGCTGTTCGCGCTGCCCCGCTACGGCGTGAACATGCCGCTGTTCTGGAAGCTCGTCGTGCCGCTGGCGGTGTCGAACGCGGCGGCGTTCGCGGAGATCTTCCGGGCCGGCATCCGGTCGGTGGAGCGCGGCCAGCTCGAGGCGGGCCTCGCGGTCGGGCTGACCCGCGGCCGGGCGATGCGGCTGATCGTCCTGCCGCAGGCGGCCCGCCGGGTGCTGCCGTCGCTGGTCAGCCAGTCGGCGGGGCTGCTGAAGGACACCTCGCTCGGGTACGTCGTCAGCTACGCCGAACTGCTCTACAGCGGCAAGGTGCTGGCGAACTACAACCACCTGCTCATCCAGACCTACCTGATCGTCGCGCTGATCTACCTGGTGGTGAACGCGACGCTGTCGAAGATCGCGCGGACGCTCGAGGCGCGGCAGCGGGCCCGGCCGGTCCGCGCCGTCCGGGACCCCGCGCCGGGCGCGCCCGCCGTGAAGACGAGCTGAGGAGATCGATGTACGAAGTGCTGGCGGAGGTCGTGCGCAACGGCTTCGCCGAGAGCCTCCACTACGGCAGCGTCGCCGGGCTCGCCCCGGACGGCTCCCTCGCCCACATCCGCGGGAACCCCGAGGAGACCGTCCTGCCGCGGTCGACGACCAAGCCGTTCCAGGCCGCCGCGTGCCTGGCGGCGGGCGCGCCGCTGGCCGGCGAGAGGCTCGCCATCGCGGCGGGCAGCCACACCGGCGAGGACTTCCACCTGAAGACCGTCGAGGCGATCCTCGGCGACGCCGGGCTGGACGCCGGGGCGCTGCAGTGCCCGCCGTCCTGGCCGGAGGACGAGCCGACGAAGGCGGCCCTGGTCCGCGCCGGGGAGGGCGAGTCGCGCGAGCGGATGAACTGCTCGGGCAAGCACGCCGCGATGCTCGCCGCGTGCGCCGCCGCGGGCTGGCCGGCCGGCACCTACCTCGACCCCGGCCATCCGCTGCAGCGGCTCGTGCGGCGGACGATGGCCGACTGCTCCGGCGAGGAGCCGTCCCCGGTGGCGGTCGACGGCTGCGGCGCGCCGCTGTTCGGCCTCACCCTCACCGGCCTCGCGCGCGCCGCGCAGGCGCTCGTCCTGGCGCAGGACGGGCCGCGCCGCGCGGTCGCCGACGCCATGCGCGCCCACCCCGAGTACGTCGGCGGGACCGGGCACGTGAACACCGAGCTGATGCGGGCGCTGCCCGGCTCGGTCGCCAAGGGCGGCGCCGAGGGCGTCCTCGTGGCCGCCACCGCGCACGGCCACGCCGTCGCGGTCAAGGTCATCGACGGCAGCCCCCGCGCCACCACCGCCATCGCGCTGAGCGCGCTCGCCGCGCTCGGCGCCGACACCGCCCCGGCCGCCGCGCTGGGCACCGTCCCGGTCCTCGGCGGCGGCCGCAGGGTCGGGGAGATCCGCACCGTTTCGGAAGGAAGTCAGTGAGCCTCACCTACGAGATCTGCATCGACAGCGTCGCGGGCGCGGTGGCCGCCGAGCAGGCGGGCGCCGACCGCGTGGAGCTGTGCGCGGCCCTGTTCGAGGGAGGGCTCACCCCGACGCTCGGGACGGTCCGCGCCGCGCTCGCCGCGGTCTCGTCCATCCGGGTGCACGTCATCATCCGGCCGCGCGGCGGCGACTTCATCTTCGACGAGCACGAGGTCGCGGCGATGGAGCACGACGTCGCGCTCGTCCGGGAGGCCGGGGCGCACGGCGTCGTCATCGGCGCGCTGACCCCGGACGGCGCGGTCGACCGGCCCGTCGCGGAGCGGCTCGTCGCGGCGGCGGGCGACCTGTCGGTGACGTTCCACCGGGCGTTCGACATGGCCGCCGACCCGTTCGCGACGCTCGAGACGCTCGTCGACCTGGGCGTCGACCGGGTGCTCACGTCCGGGCAGGACGTCAGCGCTCTCGAGGGCGCCCCGCTCATCGCCGAACTGGTGCGGCGCGCCGGGGACCGGATCGTGGTGATGCCGGGCGGCGGCATCACCGACCGCAACGCGGCCCGCGTCGTCGCGGCGACCGGCGCCCGCGAGGTGCACTTCGCGGCGCTGGCGGAGGAGCCGAGCCCGGCCGTGCACCGCAACCCGCACCCGTTCATGGGCGGCGAGCTGCGGCAGCCGGAGTACCGGCGGCTCGTCACCAGCGGCACGGGGATCGGCGCGGTGATGCGCGCCGCGGAAACGCCCGTCCGGGGCTGATCCGCTCCCGCTCGCCCCGATTGCCGCGGCTTGGGCAATCTCTTGTCATGATCTTGACGAGTTGACGATGGGCGGGACTTGCGGACGGGGCATGGATGCCTAGGACCATCGCCGTCGGCACCGGGAGCGGGCAACATGCAGGTGAAGCTGGAGGCCGAGCTGGGGCGCGTCCCGATCATGGACGTGGAGCCGGTGGTGGGGTGCGGCCGGTGGCCCGCCAAGGCAGTGGTGGGCGAGACGTTCGAGGTGTCGGCGACGGTGTTCCGCGAGGGGCACGAGATGCTGGGCGCGGCGGTGGTGCTGCGGACACCGGACGGGGAGGAGTGCCCGCCGGCGCGGATGCGGGAGGTCGCCGCGGGCACCGACCGGTTCGCCGCGCTGGTGACGCCGACCGAGCAGGGGCTGTGGTCGTTCCGGGTGGAGGCGTGGGGCGACCCGGTCGCGCACTGGTGGCACGACGCCCAGATCAAGATCCCGCGCGGTCAGGACGTCGAACTGATGCTCGCCGAGGGCGCGCGGCTGTTCGAGCGTGCGGCCGACGCCGTCCCGTCCAAGGACGCGGCCGTCCTCGCCCGGATCGCCGGTCGCCTCGCCGACGAGACGGTCCCGGTCCGCGACCGGATGGACGCGGCCGCCGACCCGGAGGCCCGCGAGATCCTGGAGCGTCATCCGCTGCGGGACCTGGTCACCGCCGGGGAATGGTTCCCCCTCATCGTGCACCGCGAACGAGCCCTCTACGGAGCCTGGTACGAGTTCTTCCCCCGCTCCGAAGGCGCGAGTTTCGACCCGATGGGCCGCCGCCCACCCATGTCGGGCACCTTCCGCACCGCGATGAAACGCCTCCCCGCCATCGCCGACATGGGCTTCGACGTCGTCTACCTCCCCCCGATCCACCCCATCGGCACCACCGAACGCAAAGGGCCGAACAACACCCTGGACGCCGGCCCCCACGACCCCGGATCCCCCTGGGCCATCGGCTCGGCCGACGGCGGCCACGACGCCGTCCACCCCGACCTGGGCACCATCGAGGACTTCGACGCGTTCGTCGCCCACGCCAACGACCACGGCCTCGAAGTCGCCCTGGACCTGGCGCTGCAATGCTCCCCCGACCACCCCTGGGTGAACGAGCACCCCGAATGGTTCACCACCCGCGCCGACGGGTCCATCGCCCACGCCGAGAACCCGCCGAAGAAATACCAGGACATCTACCCCCTCAACTTCGACAACGACCCCGACGGCCTCTACGACGAAATCAAACGCATCGTCCGGCACTGGATGGACCACGGCGTGCGGATCTTCCGCGTCGACAACCCCCACACCAAACCCGTCCCCTTCTGGGAACGCCTCCTGGCCGACATCGCCGCCACCGACCCCGACGTGCTCTTCCTCGCCGAAGCCTTCACCCGCCCCGCCATGATGCACACCCTCGCCAAAATCGGCTTCCACCAGTCCTACACCTACTTCACCTGGCGCAACTCCGCCGACGAACTCCGCGACTACTTCACCCACCTCTCAGGGCCCGCCGCCCCCTACATGCGCCCCAACTGCTTCACCAACACCCCCGACATCCTCCACGCCTACCTCCAGCACGGCGGCCGCGCCGCCTTCGAAATCCGCGCCATCCTCGCCGCCCTGCTCTCCCCCACCTGGGGCATCTACTCCGGCTACGAACTCTGCGAGAACACACCCGTCCGACCCGGCAGCGAGGAATACCGCGACTCGGAGAAATACCAGTACCGACCCCGCGACTGGGACACCGCCGACACCACCGGCACCTCGATCACGCCGCTCATCACCCGCCTCAACACCCTGCGCAACACCCACCCCGCCCTGCAACGGCTACGCAACCTGCACTTCCACCACATCGACCAACCCGAACTGCTCGCCTTCTCCAAACACCGCCCCGGCGACACCGTCCTGACCGTGGTCAACCTCAACCCCCACCACCCCCGCGAAGCC